>DAOQBX010000163.1:0-4849 GCA_035340155.1 Anaerolineales bacterium
GGCATTCCTTTGGCGATAGAGCTTGCCGCCGCACGGACGAAACTCCTTTCCGCGGAACAGATCGCCACACGGCTCGATGACATGTTCCGACTGCTTGTCGGCGGAAGTCGCACCGCCCTACCGCGTCAACAGACTCTGCGCGCGTTGATCGATTGGAGTTACGACTTACTATCAGACGAAGAAAAACGGCTCTTGCAATTCGCCTCGGTCTTCGTTGGCGGGTGGACGTTGGAGGCGTTGGAATTCGTCGCGGAAGAACCGTCTACGCTGGAGTTATTGGAGCAACTCGTCAACAAGTCGTTGGTGGTGACGGAAGAACACAAAGGCGAGATGCGTTACTTCCTGTTGGAGACGATTCGGCAATACGGGAGGGAAAAGCTGTTCGAAGCGAAGCAGGCTTCGGCGGCGCGTGATCGGCATTTCATCTACTATAAAAATTTAACGAATGGCTTATGGGATGTCACTTATTTCGCAAGCGAAGGGCAGACGCAAAGATTGATCTCCCAGCAAGCAGAAGTCGAAAACTTGCGGGCTGCGTTCGAATGGGGTTTACAGAATGATGCGCAAGACGCACTGGAACTTGCTGCGAACATAGCAATGAGCATGAGCATGATGGGGGGGCAAAGCGAAGGAACGAATATGCTCAAAACAGCAATGGAGAAGTTTCGCGCCCTGCCGCCCGCCGCAGGTGGCGATGCCGAACGTGTTCGAAAAGAAATATATGCCCATGGGTGTTTTAGCCTGGGAATGTTGCTGCAGGGTACGAATGAAATCACTTACTCGCGTAATACCTTGCAGGAAGCCATTGCCATCGCACGCGAACTCGGTGATAAACACATGTTAGGCATAGCGCTGGAAATGTACGCCAACGCCTCCGCCATGATCAAAGCAGATGATACCGTCACCGCCGCACAGGAGGGGCTAGAGATTTTTAGAGAGCTCAACTACAGCATGGGGATGGAGATGGCTTATAGCAACCTGGCGCGTTGGGCAGCGATCCATGGCGATTTTCAAGAGAGCGAGAAGTATGTGGCGCTGGCTCAAGCTAGCCAGAAAAGCGGAACCATACGGATTCAATCTGGTTTTCTCAATATGGGTCTGGGGATCGGCGCGCGATTTCAGGGTCGCTACGATGTTGCCATGCGCCACTTTGAAGAAGGGCTCAGGATATTCAAGCACATCGGGCATAAAGGCATGGTTGCGGCAATGACTTCCGAAGTCGCGCATACAAAACGCGCCTTGGGCAATTACGCCGAAGCCAAGCAAACCTATTACGAAACTATCAAGGTTTTTCAAGACTACGGCAATCGTCCGTCTGTGGCGCATCAACTGGAATGTTTTGCGATGATCGCAGTTGCGGAGGAAGAGCCGCAACGCGCCGCAAAACTATTCGGCGCAGCAGAGGCGATTCGTGAGATGACAGGTCATAAACCCACCGATGAAGAGCAAGCGGAAGAAGCACAGTTCATAACCCGACTTCATGCGATGCTGTCTGCGAAGTACCCGCAGGGTGATACGGAGTTCAATGCGCTCTGGGCGGAGGGTAAGTCCATGACGATGGAGCAGGCGATCCAGTTGGCACTGCACGGTCACGAATAATTTGGAAAGGAAAAGAGAATGAACATTACGATCCGCCGCGTAGAACCAACTGATTATGAAGCCATGCAAAAACTATTTGACGGACCACAGGTGGTGTGGGGTACGCTGCAGTTGCCATTTCCCTCGGTGGAGATGTGGCGCAAGCGTTTAGCCGAGCCGCCCGAGGGGGCATTCGGTTTGGTGGCGTGCGTGGAGAATGAGATTGTCGGGCAGCTGACCATTCACACGAACCCCAGCCGCCCGCGCCGCCGCCATGCTGGGGGCATTGGAATGGCGGTGCGCGATGATTTTCAGGGCAAGGGTGTTGGCACTGCGATCCTCCGCGCCGCTACTGACATGGCGGACAATTGGTTGAACATCCTCCGGCTGGAATTGGAGGTATACACAGACAATGAGCCAGCCGTGCGGCTATACAAAAAATGTGGATTTGAAATCGAGGGGACGCTCAAACGCCATAGTTTCCGCGCCGGGCAATACGTGGACGTATACACCATGGCACGTTTCAAGCCGGATTGATCAGCGCGCTCCTTTTACTTGTATATGGGAATCATCCTCGAAACAAATCGGCTTTTGCTCCGTCATCAAGTCCTTTCGGATCTGGATGACCTGTGGGCGTTATACTGCGACCCCGCGATCACCAAATACATTCCCGATGCGCCGCGTTCGCGCGAAGAAGCCAAAGAAGAATTGGAATGGCATATGAATGGGCATCCCAGACATCCCGAGTTGGGATTATGGGCAACGATCCATAAACAGACAGGGAAATTTATTGGCCGCTGCGGACTGCTGCCGTGGGAGATCGATGGGCAGAGTGAGGTCGAGGTGGCGTATACGATCGCGGTGGAATATCAAGGTCAGGGCTTGGGAAGCGAAGCGGCGAACGCCATCCTGAACCATGGGTTTGAGACTTTGAATCTTTCACGCTTGATCTGTTTGATCGACCCGGAGAATATCCCTTCTCAAAAGGTGGCGGAAAGGATGGGGATGAAGTTTGAAAAAGAAAGCAGTGACGAATACGGAACATTCCGGGTGTACTCGATAAAAAAAGAGGCTGATGCTTGAAGCACCAGCCTCTTTTTGATAAAGATCAGGCTTTCTTGTTTTCGCCTTTATTATCCTTCTTCTGCATATCTTTCAATATCTTCTCACGCATGGCTTCCACATCGGGGGAGCGTTGGGTTGTTCCGGCTTCGCTTGCCAGCGCGCCAAAGCGGTCGGAGAGCAGCATGGTTAGCAGGGCCTCCATGATGCTGCTGGTCTGGCTGCCGCCCTTCTCGCTGCTGCCGCCCACCACCACACGCGGAACCACGTCCACCTTGGATTTTTCAATGGCATCCGCAAAGCGGTTAAGTACCTGCTGGGTCACCTGGAACTGCGGCCCGCCATACGCGCGAACCTGCTCCTCGGTGGCGAGCGCCTGCGCGATACCAACGCGGGCGACCTTTTCGGCTTCCGCTTCTGCCAGCGCACGGATCTGCTGGGCCTGTTGGATCGAGCGTTCGTACTCCGCCTTACCCTGGTTCGACTGGATGTTGATGCTTAACTCCGCCTCAGTCATCTTGCCCTGCATCGCGGCGCGGGATTCAGCTTCACGGAGTTCGCGCTCCTTGACGGCTGCCTTTTCCTGTTGAGAATAGGTTTCCACTTGCTCTTCCGCGATCTGACGCTGGCGCAATTGGGTCAGGATGGTTTCGATCTGTTTGTCACCGGCAGGCGACGAGGGGGTACCGATCAGCACTTCCTCCAGCTCGAGGTTGTAGTGCGCGAACTTTTCCTTCATCTCCAAACTGGATTGTTGCTGGATGGCGCTGCGCTCCTGGAGCAACTGAATGAGCGTGCGCGTCTGTGCGATGTTCTTGAAGTAGGCTGCCACCATCGGGTCGAGGGTCTGTTCGACCAGTTTCTTGATGTCGCCGAAACGCTGGATGACGAGCGGGGCCTTCTTGTAGTCGATATGGACCACCACCGAGAGCGGCAGGGACGGTTCGAAGGCATCCTTGGTGATGAGCGAGACTTCCGTCAGGTTCTCATCAAAGTTGTGCGAGCCAACCTCGTTCTTAATCCACTTCAGGATGAAGTTCGTGGTCGGTACGGGGATGACCTTGCCCGCGTAGGTGTTGAATGGATATTTGCCGGGCAGCAACGCTTCGCTCCACACGCCGCGCTGTCCACGGGTGACCAGCTCACCGTGGCGGTATTCGGTTCCGGAAAGATCGATGCCCTGCTCGCCGGTATAAGAAACGACCACGCCCACGTTGCCTACGTCAATGACAGTCTTGTGGATCATCTCGACCGTGGCGAACAGGCGGTTGATGTAGTAGGTGCCTTCCACCAATACCTGTAACTGGCGGCCGCGCATACCACTGGCTTTCAAGAAGCGGTCAGCATCCTGGAACTTGTTGTGATATTCATCGGCTTTTTCGGGGTTATCGCCCACCACCGGAGCGATGATCTCGCCCTGCGGCAGGGATGGACCGTCATGCACGGTCACAATGCCGATCTTGTCTTCATTGTCCTTGATGATGACCGGGCGGAACCCATCGCGTTCTTTGATGACCTCGGCCATACGCACGATCACAGCGCTATCGTCACGGCTGAGAGGCAGTGAATAGACTCGCTCTTCTGTGATGACCACGAACTGCATCAGGTTGAAGGCGTATGTACCTTCACGCAGGATCAAGCGCTGTGGACCCTTCTGCCCGCCACTCCTCAGGAATGTGCTCACATCCTGAAAGTCGTTGGCGGAAACGTTCGAGGCCAGCACCTGCGCCGGTTCAAGTTGAGCGCCGTCGCGGGCGAACACGTATCCGATCTTGCCCTGGGTGATGGTGACCAACGGTGAGATATGTACCGCATATTGGATCGGCATGCGATAATGCAGACCACCGCGCAACACCTGTGGTTGGAAGCCGGTCTCACCGTTCAGCGCGATCAAGCCGGACTTGAGCGATTTGCCGCCGAAGCGTTTTTCGACGATGCCGATGCGATTGTTCGGGATGAAGCGAATGCCTGTCAGCAGCACCAGGAAAAGCAAGCCGACTCCCCCTAAACACAATGTTATGAAGATTTCCATTTTTACTCCTTCGCCTTATACATACGAAGGATTTTACGCCGGGTTGTGGAGTTTTGTAATCGTACCGAGGTCATGAGCGTACCGCCTGACCGAGCGCGATCACTATGACCAGCAGGCTGACCGCCAGGATCAACACCCCGGCAGCCAGATGCCCTGAAAATCGATCAGAAGCCCGGC
>DAOQBX010000164.1:0-4789 GCA_035340155.1 Anaerolineales bacterium
TCATCATCGGCTCGGCCAGCCTGGCCGGTCGCCGCTGGGGGCCTGCCATCAGTGGCTGGATCGTTGGCCTGCCCCTGACCTCCGGCCCGGTGATCTTCTTCCTCGCCATCAGCCACGATATTCCCTTCGCCGCCAACGCCATCCGTGGCACATTGAGTGGTGGTTTTTCTCTGATCGCTTTTTGCCTTGTCCATGCCTGGCTGGCCACAAAGTTCGATTGGGGCATCACCACGCTCGGAAGCCTGACCGTTTTCGCCATCCTCACGACCACCTTGCAAGATCTGACCCTGCCATTGCCGCTGCTTTTTATTCTGGTACTGTTCACCATTCTGGCAGGAGCGTTGCTCATGCCCAAACAGAAATCTGACAAAGTTAGCGCCTCCACTCTCAGCCGGTGGGATATCCCCGCACGGATCCTGGTCGGCACCAGTTTCATCCTGTTCGTCACCGGCATCGCGCCGATCATCGGCCCGAAGTTGACCGGCCTGCTGACCACCTTTCCGTTGTTCGCCAGCATCCTCGCCATCTTTTCCCAACGTCAACAGGGCGCAGACGGCGCCATTCATGTATTGCGCGGATTAGTCTATGGCCTCTTCGCCTTCGCGGGCTTTTACCTAGTGCTGGGGCTGCTCATCGAGCGCATCGGCCTGGGAGGCGCATTCGGCCTGGCCATTTTATCCGCCCTGCTTATTCAAGGGACTTCCCTGATCATCCTTCGAAAATTGCACCTGCAATGACTTTTCAGAATGCTGTATCATTAAGCAGCCCTCCATACAAAGTCGGCCCAAAAGGACAGTGACATGAAACGCTCATTCCATATCGTACTGCTATCGATATTCCTGTTGACAGCCTGCAACATGCCCCAACCCACAGAAGACGCCAACCAGGTCAAGGGGCAGGTTGAAACGTCTGTTGCCATGACCGTAACCGCGCTCATCGAAAACGCCCCCACAGCGACAGAGACTCCGCTTCCCCCTCCGACGGAAACTGCTTCCCCCGCCCCAACTTTGCTCATCCCGACTGTGATCCTGACCTCCACCACGGTCCCCACTCCCAGGCCTGCTTATTCATGCGATGTCACTTTTCGGCGTCCGCGCGACGATGAAAAATTCCATCCCGAAGACAAGTTCGACATCAAATGGACGATCATCAACAACGGCAGCGTAACCTGGGAAAGCGACACCTACCTGGAATATCAGAACGGTCCGCTCATGACCAGCACAAAACAGGTGGCTCTTCCAAAACTGAAACCCGGCCAAACCTTCGATGTCACTCTCGACGCAGTCGCCCCTTCGGAAAAGAAGATGCATGTGATGGTATGGGCTGTCCGCGGACCCGGCACCGCCAAAGACTCAATGTACTGGATGTGCTATCCATATATCCGCATCATCGTGGATAAATGACCATCAAAGCCTCCGCTCCATTCGGATAGATTCCCCGTATTCTTCGCGTAGAAGTTGTTTTTATGACAATTTCGTGGGGAAATCGTCGGGGAATCGGCTGAGGGAATTAATCTTCCTTCAGTATGATGCGCCGGACAGGAGGCAGCATTGAAACACACCAAAATCGTAAAAGCATTATCCATATTGTTCGTCGTAGTCGTGGCTCTGACCGGCGCATTCTATTTCTTTGGCCCGCCCTTATCCCGGACGAAATTTTCCACATCCTACCAGGACTATCCAGACCCGGCACACCGACCGGAACAGGAACCGCAGCAGATCGTACAGGTCTCCGGCGTGATCCGTTATTTCGACATCTCAAAGGATGAGAGCAAGATCGCAATTGCCACCTCCAAGGAACTGGATGTCTACGACCTTGAAACCCTTGAGAGGGTTCATACGTTTCCAGTCACCGAATCCGTGACAAGGATCGAATTCTCGCCGGATGGAAGTCAATTAGCTGCAAGAGGAAGCATTCTGGGGAATTATCAAAGCGGGCACATGTTCGTGACCATATGGGATACCTCTTCATGGCAGCCGGTCTATCGCTATGAGAGCGAAACTGACGACTATTACTATCAGAGTCCGCTGGCATGGTCACCGGATGGAAGACAGATCGCCTTCCACATCCCCGAGCGCGGACTCTCCATTGTGAACGTAGCCACTGGTGAAATCGCGGCCACACTGAAGGATTTCAACACCATGCCATTTGACATTTCCTGGTCGCCGGATGGAAAGCGCATCATCGCAGCCGGAGATTACGGAAATGGCATCCGCCGCTGGCGATTGGATACGGATAAATGGGTACGGTTATGGAATTCTGAAATGCAGCCCGCCTCGCAGGCAAAGTGGTCACCCGATGGCAGGAAGATCGCATCCGGTCATTACGGTGGCACGCTTTGCATCTGGAATGTACGGAACAATTCATGTGAAGGCGACATACAGGCGCACTTCAATTGGGTGGGGTCACTGGATTGGTCGCCAGATGGAGGGGAAGTCGCTTCTGCCAGCGGAGCGATCCGCATTTGGGATGCATCGAGCGGTGAAATGAAATCTGCGTTCGGGTTATACGATGGGGTCAATTACACAGAACTGCAATGGGTGGATGCGCAGACCCTCGTCACCCTGGAAGAATTTTATACAGAACGTTCTCCCTCCACGATCCGTTTTTGGGATGTTTCCTCCGGGAACGAAACCCTTGCATTCCGCGGTTGGGATAACGACCAGGGATACAGTTCCGGCGGCATCATGCTTGTATTGGACGATATCCAGGTCGGCGCAGATCACACCCTGATCCAGGTATCGCTGCGTTTCGATACTGCAGAGTACTCAATGGCGGGAAACTGGAACCTGACCATGAAAGATTCCGCATCCAGAGTCTATCCGTTGACCGATGTGACCCCGCCAGAGATGGATCACAGCCTGGCACGCATCTACCAAACTGTACCGTTGGTAAAAGGGAAACACATCACACTGGACCTGACAAGTTTTCCGCCACAACAGGGGCTGCCAATGCTAATGGATACTTCTGCCAGCCCGGGAAATTTCACCTTCGACCCCGCTCGCTTGAAAGTGGGCGAATCCCTGTCAAGCAGCATGGAGGTCGCTACGAACATCGGGCTCTTACACTTGATGGAGGTTCAACGGCCATCACCTGCTGACCTGGTGTTTGTGTTCAATTCAGAGAATATGTATAACGGGATCGGGCTATCTTCACCGCTGGCTTCCATGTCTGCCTCCAATCCGCTGGTGGATGGTCTTATATCGGCGACCCTGTCCTTTAACGAGATGCCGGACCAACCGATCGACATCAATGTAACAAAGGTCTTTTATCAAGGCATGGGCAGTTGGGTGCTGGATTTCCAAGTGGCTGAGTCGATGTTTGCAGAGTTGCCTCCGGTTCAAGGAACAGTACCCAGCCCCGAGCCGCAGCCTGAAGCGGGTTTTACATCCCAGGACCCGCTCTTCCTTGAAGCACAATCCCTGATAGAAAGGAATGAGCGATCCATCATCCAAGCGGGCTGGTTGCATTTGAAGAGCGTGGTCGTTGCAGAGAACCTCCAGCCGGGGCAGGTTTATCCGCCACCCTATTACGAAGAGGACCAATGGTTTGAAGTGGATGCAGCGGGCCAGGTGTTAAGGAGCCTGACCACCGACCTCGATCAGGCTGGAAATGTTATTCAACAAAGCGCTGTTGTGGGGACACACAGTCTTAACCTCACAACCGGCGAGGTCATGGAAGTTCCCGCCCAACTTCTGCCTCTCGATGTTGCCCTCGCCGATCTCGATTATGCATTGAGCCACGAGCATATCGTTTCACGCGAAGAAACCAGCTGCGACGACGCTTCTCCGTGCCTGGTGCTTACACTAAAGGATGGAATTTTTGCAAGGCGCATTTGGATCAACATGGAAACAGGCCAGCAGGTAAAAATGCAGGCGCTTGAATTCGCTTCAGACGGGACCGAAATCGTTCAATATACCCAAACCTTTCTGCCGGTTGAGTGGTCCGCTTCTCCGCCAATGGAGGTACAGGAAGTCTTCGATAAAGTTGTAATCCCCACATCTTAAGACTCCACATCGCGAATATAAAAAACAGGACGCACTTCAAATCTGTGCGTCCTGTTTTTTTTGTGTGAGGTCTTTTTATTTGCCGTACCACATGCGGGCCAGCAAATTATCCTTGCGGATGAATTGATGGAACAAGGCAGCGCCGACATGCAAAGCGACCAGCGCGATCAGCCCATAGGAAAACAGGCTGTGCGGCAGCCATTGGGGAATGGTCATCAGTTCTTCGGGCATGGCGCCGTTGCCTGCCAGAATCTCATTCAAGCCATAGGCCATACTGAGAGAGCCGCCTGAAAAAAGCATGGCAAAAACGCCGACATACAACAGGAAGTGGACGATCTTCCCAACCCAGTTCAAAACGGGGTGACCCGCATCCGCCGGGGCGGGATGTTTGAATACAAAACGGGTGATAACACGTATAAGAATGATCAAGCCAAGGGCCATGCCGACCGATTTATGCATCCCCAGAACCTGGAGTTCCTGGGGGTCCGGTGTACGAGCCAGCACAAAAAAGCCCGAAAGCAGGGGCCCAAAAACCAACAGAGCGGTCAGCCAGTGCAGGGTTACGTGAACAGGGTGGTAACGTTTGGGTTGGGTATCAGTGGTCATAAAATCCTCTCTCACCTGAATTTAAAGTACAAGGCATAGAACCCCGATCTTTGAACCGGGTTTCAGGGAAATAAAAAAACCGCCGGAAAGGATGAACTCTCCGGCAGCCCAAATTACAGGTCGCTCGAGCGGCGGGCGATGCGATCCTTCACCCGTTCGATGAACTCGCCCAGCGG
>DAOQBX010000165.1:0-4785 GCA_035340155.1 Anaerolineales bacterium
CCAGGATTGCGATCTTGGTGGAGTGATTGAACGGCGCCGGATCGGTGATGGGCTTGCCAGAGCGCGGACGTCCGATGAAATCTTCCGGTACGGGAATCAATTCGCGGATGCTCAGGTAGCCATCCTTGCAGATATTTTCGAGAACGCGCATGTATTCGCTTCCGCTCAGGAAGATGGCGTTGTTTATGGCGATGAGACACCCGTTGTGCGCGATCAATGGGCGGACTTTATTGATCAGCCGTTCATTCTCGTGCAGCAGGTCCACTTTGCCCCGCTCGGTGGTGGAGAAAAAAGGCGGGTCGATGATGATGCAATCGAAGAGTTGCTGTGTGCTTTTGAGCCGCGCTACAACTGGGAAGAAATCCTGTGCAAGGAAATCAGGTTTATGGATGGGGAAGCCATTAAGTGAGTTGGAGTCTTTGGCGAGGTTGAGGAATTGCTTGTTCAAGTCGGTTTGAACGACACGGGTTGCACCGCCCGCCAGAGCGGCTACACCCAAACTTCCAGTATAGGCGAAGGTGTTCAAAACGGACTTGCCACGCATGTTCTCAACAAGCCATTTGCGCAGGTTGCTTGTGTCGAGGTAAAAACTTGCATCGCGGTTCATCGTCAGATCAAGAGCGTACCAGACGCCGTGTTCTTTGATCTTACGATCTGGCCGTTCACCAAAGAGAAGTTCCCCACGTTTGGCGGATTGGGTCAGTCCGTTGCGTGTCTTGATGACGACTGCGTGTAGCCAGTTAAGAGAAGATTGTATATGTTTACCAACCTGTGCAATGAACTCAGAGTTTGGCTGGTCTGCATAATCGTGGATCACCAGGGTCTCGCCATAGACATCCAGCACAAGATCGGGGAAGCCTTGGTAGAATCCGTTGAAGAGGCGAAACGCTTCTTCGTGGCGGGATCCGCTCAAGGTTGGGCAAGAAGCGAGGGCTTTATCCAGCAGGGGAGTGAACTCGTCAAAGGTCATACTTCGATTGTACTTGATTGGCGGGGATGTAAGAAATATCCGATCAGGGCGTACAATATGTATTCTCATATCCTTATAACGATTGCCCGTTAGAATCCAGACCAACTCACTATTACCGAGGTTTCATGTCTGCATCCACACTTCAACCGCTTCTTCCCGGAAATTCCAAACGCTCGAAAGTGGTGAATAAGCCCGCCACCGATTTTTATAGTGGCCTGGGTTGGCTGATCGGCCTGTTGTTCACCCTTTTTATTTCTGCACCGGCCATCTGGTTCCTGACCAATAGCGCCACCCGCTCCGCACAGGATGAGACCTTGTTGATCGGCCTTGCGGTGGCGTGGTGGTTAAACCCGCTCTCGCTGGGTGGGTTGTTCTATGTGTTGAGCAATATCCGCGTCTGGCGCTTCTGGACGCTGTTGGGGTTGTTCGTTTGGGGAATAGTGAACGTGATGGTCTCGGTTTCCATCGCTTCAGCAGATGCACGCGCCTGGGTGTTATCTGCCCTTTCCGTTGTGGGGTTGATCCTGCTCGGATTATTCTTTATTTATATTCAATTAAGGGTCTTTGTCTGGGCGGCCTCTGGAAACGCAGGGCGCTTCTTCTTTGGGATCTTGGGCTGGTCGCTGCTCAATGGGCTGGTGGTTTGGGCGTTGATCAACCCCGATGTGTTGAACATTGTTTTGGTGGCAATGGGATACATCCTGCAAGTGGTGTTCGCCATCGGTTTTGCGGTGATCCAATTTGTGGCGATCTTCTGGTTTATGTCGCAGACCCGTGTGGAAGTCATCCGCCCGGGAGATCCGAAACAGATTACCTTTGAAGATTACAAAGGGCAGCCTAATCTCCTCAAGATGGTGCGCCAGTGGATTTACCTGCTTTCAGACCGCGAGCAATTTCAGAAGATGGGTGGACAGTTCATCACCGGTCTGCTGTTGTACGGTGAGCCCGGTACCGGCAAGACGTTGCTGGCTAAAGCCATGGCAGGCGAAGCGGGCATCGCATTTATTTCCATCGAAGGTTCCGGTTTCCGCGGGATGTTCTGGGGTGTGGATGTGTTGCGCATGATCCAATTTGTTAACCGTGCGCGTAAACTCGCGCGTGAATATGGCGCCTGTATCGCCTACATCGATGAGATCGATGCGGTGGGTATGTCTCGTGGAGGTGTAATGGGTGGCGGCGGACAGATGATGGGCGGCATGGGTGGCATGATGGGGGGCGGCTCCGGCGCCCTGACCCGTCTGCTTTATGAAATGGACGGCATCGGCACGCTGACTTCCTGGGAGAAGCTGCGCGCGCGTTTCTATCAATTGCTTCGCCGCAAGGAACCCGTGCGTGACTGGCATGTAATGTTCATGGGTTCCACCAACCGGCCCGATGTTCTTGACCCCGCGCTCGTGCGCCCCGGTCGTTTTGACCGCAAGATCGCAGTCGGTTTGCCTGATCGTGGTGGCCGCCGTGAGATCGTCAAATATTATTTGAGCAAGATCAAGCACGATGACACCGTGGATATTGAAGCGCTGGTCAGCGATACCTCATGGGCCACCCCGGCGCGCATCATGTCTGCGGTGACAAAGGATGCCGTTCGCCTGGCGTTATTCGACGGCCGTGATAAGATCTCCCAACGGGATATCGAACTTGCGTTTCAGGAACAGGCCATCGGCCTTGAGAATCCGATCGAAGAGATGGAAGAAGACCAGCGCAGACAGGTGGCTTATCATGAAGCCGGCCATGCCGTTGTTCAGCATTATCTGCGCCCTGATGAACGCATCGTCCGGGTGAGCATTGTCCGCCGTGCCGATGCTTTGGGTTATGTGCTGCCGGTCTCGAATTTTGATGTTTATGCCATGCCTTTGCGCCGTTTTGTGGCGGATATCATGGTCTCGATGGCGGGACACGTAGCTACCAAGGTCTTCCTCGGCGAATATTGGACCGGCGCAACCAGCGATTTCCAGAACGTCCGTGCGCGCTTATGGCAATTGGCTCACTTCGGGTATTTCGGTCCGCCGATCTCGATGGATGGAAACATGGGCGTGACCGGCAATTTCAGCGGCCGTGACAAGATGGTGGAGAAGTTCTGGCAGCAGTTGGAAGATCAGACCGAACAGGTGCTGCGGGCGCACACGGCCGAGGTGGAAGCCGTGACCAAGGCGCTGCTTGAACGCGGTGACTTGACCGGACGCGAATGTGTGGAGATCATCCGCAAAGCGGCTGGTGAAGATTTGGAAACCAGCAAACCGGATTCAGAAAAATTGCTGAACGCCATTGTAGAAGATGTGATCGGCGAAAAGAAGGAATAAAAGATCGAATTCGGAAGGATAATTTCAAGATTGAAAAAGCGGATTCCAAAACGGAATCCGCTTTTGGGTTAATGAGAGGCTGTAAATTTATTTCCACGACCAGGAGGCGAAAGATCCTTCCACTAATAGGCGGGGTTCAGTAACACCGGAGGCGGGGACAATGGCAATGGCCGAGCTGCCGGAAGGTGTTAAAAAGGAGATTACGAGGTTATTTCCATCCGGCGACCAGATGGTGGTGGATTGCTGGTACTGGTCAATGTAAGGGATAAGGGAAAGGAATTCCTGGGTTGGCTGGTAGGTTGCGACCGTGTGGCTTTCGCCGCTGGCTATATCCAAAACGTTCAGTTCAAAATACAGAACCTGCTGAGTTGAATTTTCCGGCGTTGCGCCAAACGGAACCAGATACGCGATCTCATCTCCGTTGGGCGACCAAAAGAAACCGGCAATATCCTTCTCGACGACCACTTCCTCGCCGCCGTCGATGCCTCCGATGTGCAGGGAACCGATGGCCCCGTTTTGAATCTGCTCTGCCCCGGCGATGTAGGCGAATTGCTCGCTATTCGGCGACCAGGAAAAACTGGTGTTGAGGTCGATCTCAGCCAGCGATTTTTCCACTTTTCCGGTTGAGTCTGTGAGAACGAGATTCTGCGCGGCTCCGTCTTCAGAAAGAGTCGTCAGCAGGATAAAGTTTCCATCGGGCGACCAGGCTGGAGCCTGGAAGGCAGCGGGTGTTTCCTTCATTACGAACTCCGCCACTTCCGAGTCGATCCGCAGGAAGGAGAGTTGGCTCACACCGCCTTGCGTCGCACCGTTCTTGTGAATGATCATGGTCTTGCCGTCTGGCGCCCATGACCAATAGAACGGCGTGCCGGTGTCGAGGATGCGCCGTTCTCCGCCGTTGACCGGGATGCTTTGCAGCAACATGGTTTGCTGAGCTGCGGTGGTGCTCAGTACGCCGATGTTCTCATTATCCGGCGACCAGTTGAGGTAGAAGGGAAGTTCTGTTTCGCTGGAAAACACGCTTGTCACGCTTTCATCGTCCGAGTTGGCAACGAACAATTCAGCGGTGAGCGAGTCGCTGTCGATCTGCTCGAGGCGGATGAAGGCCACATGTGAACCGTCCTGCGACCAGGTGGGCAGGCGATAGGCGATCCGGTTTTTCGTTTCTGCGGTCACGTCGTTGGTGAGCGGTGTGGTGAAACTTGCGGCCTGGTCGGTGAGGTAGATATTGCCGTCGATGCCAATGTAAGCGATCAGGCCGGATTTTCTTTCGAGCAGTTTCAGGATGGGGCTTTGCGGAACCTGCACGCCATTCGGGGCGCAAGCAGCAAGGAGCAACAACAAAAGAAAGGGAACGAATTTTTTCATGGCTGCACCTCAAAAGATTGGATGGCTTTTTCGATGACGGGATCCTGGCCTGTAGTGATCTCATCCCATTTCGCTTCCACCTGGACCTTGGGGCTGAGGCCATGGATCCCGATCTCATCCTCCCCGATGCGGAAGGACGCGCTGGCGATG
>DAOQBX010000166.1:0-4778 GCA_035340155.1 Anaerolineales bacterium
CAGGTTCGGATCTGAAGATCCGAACCTGTTCGATTTAACCCTGCTCCAACATCTCCACTGCTCTTGCGATCCGCTTCAGGCATACATCGCGCCCGATGATCTCCATACTTTCGAACAAAGGCGGGCTGACCTTCTGACCGGTGACAGCCACGCGCAGGATGCCAAAGACCTGGTTGGCGCTAAAGCCCGAAGATTGGACATAAGCCCGCATGGGCGGTTCGGCGGTGACGTGATCGATCTGCGGAAGGCTGGAGAGGATCTCATAGGCGCGCTTCGCGATCTCGGCCAATTGCTTCGCATCAAGCCCTTTGGCGATAAGGTCTTCGGTGTTGGGGGTAACCTCATCCTTGAAGAAGAACGCGCCGAAGTCAATGCAATCATCCAGGGTGGTGAGGCGCTCGCGGATGAGGGGGATCATCTTCAGCAACACATCTTCGCGGACGTTGAGTCCTTCACGGGTAAAGTAAGGCTTGAGGCGGGCTGCCAGGTCCCCGGTCGAAAAGAGGCGGATATGGGTCGCGTTGAAATGATCCAATTTCTGGAAGTTGATCGCAGCCGGAGAGGGGGTCAACGAGTCGATGGTAAAACGTTCGATCATCTGCGGCACGGTCATTACATCGCCTTCAGGCACGCCCCAGCCCATGAGCGCGCCCCAATTCAAAACACCCTCCGGTGTAAAGCCAAGTTCCTGCATATCTTTGATGAAGATCGAGTACCCGTCTTTCATGGCTTGCGCGGTCTCGCGTTTGCTCATTTTGCCTTTGCCGCTGGGTTTGAGGAATACGGATAGATGGATCCAGGCTGGCTCGTCCCAGCCAAAGGCACGCACAATATTCACATGCAGCGGAAACGTCCCCAACCATTCAGAGCCGCGCAACACATGCGTGATCTTCATCTCATGATCATCCACGATGGCTGCGAGGTGATAGGTCGGCAGGCCATCGGTCTTGAGGATGACCTGATCGTTGAGTTGTTTGTTCTCGGTGGTGATATCGCCGCGCAAATGATCGTGCGCCACCGTCACACCTTCCTGCGGCATCTTGAAGCGGATGGTATAAGGCTCGCCATTGGCGATGCGACGCGCAGCTTCATCTGGGGCGAGGATGCGGCAAGTGCCATCGTAGTGCGGGTTTTCTTTGCGCTTCATCTGCTCCTGCCGGACCTGGTCCAACCTCTCCGGGGTGCAGAAACAAGGGTAGGCCTGACCCTTCTCCACCAGGACCTTCGCATAATGCTGGTAGATCTCGCGGCGCTCGGTCTGGCGGTACGGCCCATACGGGCCGCCAACATCCGGGCCTTCATCGTATTGAAGCCCGAGCCATCGCAAACCGTCCATGATCTCCTGTTCGGCTCCGGGCACGGTGCGTTTCAAGTCCGTATCTTCGATGCGCAGTATGAACTGTCCGCCGGTCTTTTTGGCGAGCAGGTAATCATAAAGGGCAACGCGGGCTGTGCCAAGGTGCATGTGTCCCGTTGGGGATGGAGCAATGCGAGTGCGAGCAGGTTGAGTGGTCAAAATTTTCTCCTGAAATATTAACAATGTCTCAAAGGCGATACACGACTTTGATATCGTGTATCATCCACATTCCGATCTAGAATTCCAAATCCTTGCGACGCATCACCACAGATTCGACCAGGCCAACCCCGATCATGAGCGCGGTGAGACCGCTTCCGCCGTAACTAATAAAGGGCAATGGCAATCCTGAAACGGGCAACAGGTTCAGGTTCATGCCAATATTGACCGAACCTTGAAAGAAGATCAGCGTGGCAACCCCCAACGCCAGCATGGCCCCGGCCACATCGCGCGCTTTTTGCGCCGCACGGATACAACGCCACACGACCATCGCCAAGGTCACCACGATCAACACCCCGCCAACCAGGCCAAACTCTTCCGAACTGGCAGCAAAGATAAAGTCGGTGTGGCGGACCTTGAGAAAGCGCAACTGGGTTTGTGTGCCGTGACCATACCCTTCACCGAAGACCCCGCCAGAACCGACCGCAATGAGCGCTTGTTGAACGTTATAACGGTTGCCGTAAGTATCGTTCGGGTCAGGCACCACAAAATTGACGATGCGCTCCTGCTGGTAGGCCTGCAAACCGGGAATCTTCACACCCAAAACAGAGAGCACGATCACGCTCCCAAGCAGGACGGCACCCACCACGGCGGCCGTAACCACATGCTTCACTTGAATCCCATTCACCCACAACATGACCGCCATGATGACGGAGAGCACCATCACGTTGCTGAGGTTTGGCTGAAGCAGGATCAACCCGATGATCCAGATGGCACGAAGAACCGCACCGAACACCCAACGCAGATCGCGCGGCTTGTCGCGGGTGGATTCAAAATACTGGGCCAGCAGGATGATCGCAACGATCTTGGCGAACTCGGTGGGCTGCAGGAAAAGTACGCCCACCTGGAACCAACGCTGGGCACCGAAAGCGGTCTGTCCAAACCCGGTGAGCGTGAGGAGAAACCCCAGAATGACCAGATGCATCGGGCGATACAACGCCAGCCAGTAGCGATAATCAATGGACGCCAGAAAGAAGATCAGAACCACTCCCAGAATGGCGAAATACACCTGGCGGGCAATAAGCGGCTGCAAGACCTCGTTCCCGGCCACAGCCGAACGGATCATTGCCGTGCCAAAAGCGGACGCAAGCACGATCGCGCCCAAAAGCAGGAAGTCAAAATTACGCCAGGAAAGTCCACGAGTCATAGTCAACAAAAAACACGGATGCAACCAGTAGTGATGCCAGGTTGATCCGTGTCTCCAAATTCAAAAAGAATCAACCCATGCGGTGGTGGGAAGAACTCCTCAAGGGAATGTCAGCCACCAGCCGCTGAGAACGGCCGTCACGTTCCAACCCGATCTGAACGGTTTCATGATCGATCTCAATATATTTTGAGATCGTTTTGAGCAGGTCATCTTTCAAGGATTCCATCTGCGCCGGGGTCAAGTCGGTCCTATCATGGATCAGGACCAGTTGCAGGCGCTCTTTGGCACTGGCGGCGCTTTTCTTGCGAGTAAAGAAGTTCATATCACTTCCTCCCGGTTAAACGCTGAAGAGCGCTCCATAGGCCGCCCTGACTGGTCAGGTCCATGAAGGGCACATCCTGTCCTTGAAGGCGGCGGGCAATGTTGCGGAAAGCCTGGCCTGCGCGGCTCTTGGCGTCCGTCACAACCGGCGCGCCACGGTTCGAGCCAATGATGACGTTCTCATCCTCAGGGACAATGCCGACCAGCTGGATGCCAAGCAGATCCAGGACATCCTCAGCCGAAAGCATGTCATTGCTTTTTACGAGTGTGGGATTCAGGCGATTTAGGATCAACAATGGAGTCCCTTTCTCTTCCGCTTCCAGAATACCAACCACACGGTCCGCATCGCGCACGGCGCTGACCTCGGGGTTGGTCACAACCAGGACCCGGTCTGCCGGGGCAATGGCGTTGCGGAAACCACGCTCAATACCGGCGGGCGAGTCGACGATGATGAAGTCAGAATCAGGCCGAAGGTCATTACAGATGCGCACCATATCCGATGGTGAAACAGCGTTCTTGTCGCGCGTCTGGGCCGCCGGGATAAGGTACATTTCGTTGTAATGTTTATCGCGGATCATGGCCTGCTTCAATTTACAACGACCTTCGATAACATCTACAATATCATAAACTATGCGGTTTTCAAGCCCCATGACGACATCCAAATTTCGCAAACCGATATCGCCATCGATGCAAACAACCTTCCTGCCGTCCATGGCCAGTGCGGTGGCAAGATTGGCAACGGCAGTGGTCTTCCCCACCCCGCCTTTTCCAGATGTAACTGTGATCACTTGAGCGGTCATATGATTCCTAATCCTAAATTTAATTGCCCGTGTTCCAGAGTTCCGACTGTAAGTATCCTTCGTTGTTGATGCTGGCGATCTCAGGCCTGGGGTCTTTCTGTGGTTTAAGAGTGGCAGAAACTTCGTTTGCTATACGCAATTGATTAGCGGACAAGTCGAGAGCGCAAATGAATGCAGAGCGGTCACCCTTGGAGCCGGCATGGATCATACCGCGCACACGGCCCCAGACGATCACATTCCCTTCAGCAACCACCTCTGCGCCCGGATTCACATCGCCAATAATGACGATATTCCCGGGATGTTCTATGCGTGTTCCCGAGCGAATGGTCTTTATGATGAAAAGAGCCGTATCACTTGCTACTGCATCAATGGGCTGGCGCTGTTCCTCGGGTCTTGGCTTGGAAATACGGGTGGCCAGGCCCAATAATTGCGAGGTCTGCTCCGTGGTTGGCGAGTCGCTGATAACCGCCCACAAGGATACGTTCCGTTCTGAAAGGCGATCTCGCAGATCCACCAATTCGTTCACTTTCAACACCTGCGTACCAACATCGATCGCAAGTCGCGCGCCTTGAAAAAAAGCGGGACGATCATCGATCTGGGCAAGCAAAGCGATCTGTTGTTCTTCCCATGGTGCATCTGTAAACGTAGCCAACAGCCCGTCACGAATTCCCTTGATCTGAACGATGGAAGTTATCTGCTCCATAATGCAAGTATCAATAAATTATACCTGATGAAATCGCTTCTTTTTATGGAGCCGGGGCAATCTTTCCCTGTGCAATATCCAGTGCCTTGATCTCAAAATAGGATTTGATCATACGCTGCACCATTGGGCCTGCCACGCTGGCGCCTTCGCCACCGTTATAAGCAAATGCCAAAACGATGATCTCGGGGTCCTCATAGGGCGCGTAAGCCATTGTCCATGCATGGGTGGGCCAGG
>DAOQBX010000167.1:0-4756 GCA_035340155.1 Anaerolineales bacterium
GATGGGCGAAGTCAATGCAGGGCTGCACCATATCCATGGCCTTGCTCATTGCAAGCGCGTCTTCAAAGGAGCCGAGCATGGCAGACTTACCCATCGTCTCCGGACGAAGCGTGACCAGGTCGCCGTTCTTCTGCAACTCCTTCACACAACCCTCGAGGCGCGGAAGGGCAACCTTTAACACTTCCGTCGGATCGTTGCCGAAATACGAACCGGGATGAAAGATGATGTCCGTCGCTCCCGCGAGATTCCCATAATGGGCCGCATCCATCAAACGCTTGCGCGATTTCGGCCACTCATCATCCAGCGCGTTCAAGTTGATGAAGTAGGGCGCATGCACGCTCAGCGACACGCCATGCTCATCGCCTGCAGACTTGATCGCCGCGCAAGTCGCTTCGGTCACTCGCACCGACTGTACCCAACCGAGTTCGAGCGTCTCCAACCCGATGGACTTGCTGAACTCGATCGCGCCCACCGAACCGCCCGGTTTCTTGGGCGTGCCTGCGGGCGAACCGACCGTGCCGAATTTAAAAGAGAGGGACATGAGGAACTCCTAAAATGAGAAAGGGAATGGGAAAATCAACCGAAAATTGAAATGAGTTTCTGCCAGAGCGGCGGGCCAAGAATGAGCAACCCCACCAGCACAGCCGCCAGGGCCGCCACCAACACGGCCGCTGCGCCAACGTCCTTGCCGATCTTCGCGAGCGGGTGTTTATCCGGGCTGGCAAGATCCACCACGGCTTCGATGGCCGTGTTGATGAACTCCGCCGAGAACACGAAGGCGGCTGTCAAAATGAGGACCGCCCAATCGCGCGGCGACAGCCCCAACCATAAGCCTACAAAAAAGACCGCAGTGGCAATGGCGCTGTGGATCCATGCATTGCGCTGGGTGCGCAACACATAAGCCCAACCATGCAACGCATAATGAAAGGATTCAACGCGCGAGCGCAGGAATTCCTTCACGGTCATTCCTGTATCTTGATACGAGAAAGACCGAGTCTTTCGAGGACTTTGGCCTGCTCTGACCACATCACAGCCTTTTCCTCATCTGTGGCATGATCGTAGCCCAGCAGATGTAATGTCCCATGCACAACAAGCAGTTGCGCTTCCGCTTCCAGGCTGTGACCGGCAGCCTCAGCCTGCTGGCCCGCACGCGGGATCGAGAGGAGGATATCGCCCAGGTAATGGGTACCCGTTTCCGGGTCCAGTTCTGAAGCGGGAAAAGACAGCACATCGGTTGGGGCATCCACGCCAAGATAGTCGCGGTTGAGTTCATGCAGCTGACTGTCGTCGGTCAGAACAATGGTGATATCTGCAGTAAGCAGATCCACATCTTCATCCATATCAAGCGGTTGTGCCGTTTCCAGCGTGTAACGGGCAGCCCGTTCGAGCAGGGCAGATTCCAAAAAATCCTGTTGGTTATCGATCGTGATCATTTTTCCTTTTTCGAAGTCTGGGTGACTTCCCTATCCAGCACAGCGGGTTTCGGGTATTGAATACGTGGATGATAGGAGCCGCGCAGGGTGGTAACAAAAGATTCGGTGATCGAATGGAGATCACGCAGGGTCAGAAGCGTGTCATCGAGTTGGTTGTATCTTTGCACGGTTTGAATGACGCTGGTGACAATGGCGCGGATCTCGTCATCGGTGGCGGGACGCTCGGCACGGGCGCGGGCTTCGGAGGCGTCGGCCAGCATGAGCAGGGCGGTTTCGCGCGAAGAAGGTCGCGGACCGGGGTAGCGAAAATCTTCGATATCCACTTTGGTCACGTCACCGTCCGCGGCTTGCATAGCCTGGTTGTATTGGTATTGGGTAATGAGCGTGCCGTGATGCTCAAGAATGAAATCGTGCAGCCGCAACGGCAGGCGGTGCTTCTTGGCCAGTTGCACCCCGTCGGTGACGTGGCGGATGATGGTGGCCGCCACTTCCTCAGGGACGGCATCCTGATGCGCGTTGACGCTGCCGGGCAGTTGGTTCTCTACGAAGAAGGTTGGGTTGAGTGCCTTGCCAATGTCGTGGAACAAGGCCCCGACACGAGTCAGAAGCGGGTCCGCGCCGATCTTTTCTGCTGCCTGTTCTGCCAGGTTCGCCACCTGTAAACTATGCTGGTAAGTCCCCGGCGCGTTGCGCAGGAAGAATTGCATCAGCGGCAGGTCGGGGCGGGAGATATCGAGCAATTGCAGTGCCGTGGTCAGGCCGAGCATTTGCGCCAGCAGGTATTGAAGCAGTAAAGCAATACTTGCGGAAGAAAACCCTGCGAAGGCCAGCACGCCGATATACTGAACGATACCAACCCAGTCCAGCGTAATGAGCGGGATGCGAAATGCCAGCATCGCCATCGCAGCGGATAAGGAGATGGCAATCCCTGCGCGCAGGAAGCCCCAGAAACGGCGGGCAGGTCCCAGAGCCAGCAGGCCGATCATCGAAGAGAACAGGTAATACGGCATCAGGTCGAGGGTATTAGGCAGGCCAAAAGCGGAAAGTACGCACAATGGAATGGAGAAGACCAGCCCCACCTCCAAGCCGAACAACGCGGTAAGGAGAAGCGCCGCCGCCTGAATTGGATAACCGTACGGTGCAAGCGTCCGGCCGATCAAAAGGCGCGCGCCCGCCAGAAACAGCAAAAAGATCAGAGCAATGACAAGGAGATTCTTGGAATGGTTCAACACCGCCGAGCGTTGCCGCCTGTAAAAGAACATGGGGATAAAGACCGCACTGAGGATCACCACTGCGGCTGCCGCGGCAAGATCCTCCCAGCGTTGGCCGGGGCCAATCATCCCCAACTGTTGGAACGCTTCCATATCCGCCGGGGTGATGATCTCCCCGGCCGGGACGATGGTCTCCCCTGATTTATATGTCTGCACCACCGGTTCCACTGATTCGCGTGCTGCCAGTTTGGCTGCATCGGTCAGTTCCTGGCTGAAAAAACTATTGGGCAGAACAAAGGCCGAAGCCATTTCCGTCACAAGCGCAGCCTGCTGCTCAGACAAGGTCAAGGTGACGAAGGAGGAGAGGCCCTCTTTCGCGGCATCAAGTTTGTCTTCATAAATGGCGCGGCGCATGGCCTGTTCCAGCACACTGACCGACTCAGATTGGACGGCATCCCAACGGGTGGAGGAAATGCCGATCAGATAATCAGCTGTCTCCACGGTCAGGCGCACATCGCTCAGCGCCAGAATGGCGGAGAGTTTATCTTCCTTTGTCAGATCAACATTATCGCGCACAGCGGTGATGTTCTGCAGCACGGTCTGCAGGCGCTCGATCTGCTGGCGCGCGATGGCCGGGTCCGGCTTGCTATACGCCGGCTGGACGCTACTCTCCGCCGCAGTGCGTGCCTCTTCCGTGCGGATCTCGCTGACATATTCAATATCACGCGGCGCCTGGATGGTGGATTGGGCCACATCCCCAACGTCCAAAGACTGGGTCGTGGGGCGCAGGCCGATCGGCGCGGTCAGGAGAATATAAGAGGTCAGGCTGACAGCCACGACCACTGTAATTTGTAAAAATCGAATTCGGGGGGAGGCGGGGACTCGCGCGGGCATAGGCCTTCAAACACAAAGAGACGGACTCGTCTCAACAGTCCGTCTCTTTGCAGGCGTGACTCACTTGGTCAGCAATTCCTTCACGGCAGCGCTGATCATATCGTTCGGAGCGCGTCCGGCCACGCGCGGCATGACGACCTTCATTACTTTGCCCATATCGCTCGGGGCGGCGGCACCGGTCTCGGCGATCGCAGTCTGAACCAGGGCACGCAGTTCTTCAGGGTCCATGGCTTTGGGCAGGAATTCCTCCAGGATCTTGATCTCCGCTTCATTATCGGCGGCGAGGTCGGCGCGATTGGCCTTCTTCGCTTCTTCCAGTGCCTCGCGCCGGTTCTTGACTTCCTTCTGCACAAGCGCCACCACAGCCGTGTCATCTAGGCTGATGCGTTTGTCCACTTCCACCTGTTTGACAGCCGCCAGCACCATGCGAACGGTACGCTTGCGGACCTCATCCCCGCTTTTCATGGCTTCTTTTACTGATTCGTTTAACTTTGCTTTTGTATCCATGAGTTTGATTATACCTTTCCTGACATCTTTCGTTTAAAGCGCCTTTGGCTGCGCGGGCTTATCGGTGAAGCGTTCGAACATCTCAGGCGTCAACAATTTGCGCAGCAGGTCGAGTTCGTGCTCACTGCGTTTGACGGCAGCCAGGCGTGCATACTCGAATTTCGGTCCCTGTGCGGGCGTGTCGAGATTCATCCACGCGTGTGAATCCTTTGGCAGGAGTTTGAGCGCCAGCGGTCGCAGGAAGGGAATGAATGCAATCGCATCCAGCGGCAAGTAGATCCTGCCGGAGTACAGGTTTGGGCTTTTGACCAAATCCTTTTGCAGGGGAACAATTTCCGGCGCAGGGGGAGGCGCTCCGTTGAACTGATCCAGCCAGAGGGTCACGTAATTCGTATGGGCGTAGAAATCCTGCGCTGTGTGCAGCAAGCGGCCAAAGGCGATCCACGCCGAGAGGATGCCGGGGAAAAGCAGGGTGGCAATGACCTGCCCGCGCTGTTCGATGATGTAGCGGTCGCCCTTTTTGATGGCGTTGTTGTCGTAATGGAATTCATCGTGGCCGATCTGGGCGCTGAGTCGGTCCTGCTTGATGTTGGCAGCAATGATGATCTCCAGCGCGCGTTCGCTGAAATAGGGAGCGATGGCTTCGCGGGTCATTTCTTCGTGGTAGGTGGGATGCATGCGCGCCATTATACCCAGCGCAGTCGCAATATG
>DAOQBX010000168.1:0-4749 GCA_035340155.1 Anaerolineales bacterium
GATGCGCCCTTCGCCACCGCCAACAAGATCGACTTGCTTGGCAAGGATAAGGTCATCAACCTTATGGGCGAAGCACAGGGCGATTACTTCGATAATCCATTCAACACCACCTGGTATCAAGTGGAAGGCGGTTACACCTACTCCGGCGTCATCCTGCCGGTGGAGACGAAATACCAAAAACCGATGTACGAAATCCCCGCCGAAGGCCAGCTGGCGGAAGTATCTGTGCCGTACAGCCTTGCCTACCTCGCGCCGTATTTTTACGCCAAGACCTCACATCGCATCTACTACGAGACCACACACTGGGTCAAAAAAGTTGTCATTACCCGCGAGGAAAAAAGCGTATGGTATGAGATCTACGACAAGGTGGAAAAGAAATCCTACTACGTCCCCTCGTACAACATGCGCTTCATTCCGAACGATGAGTTGACCCAACTCTCCCCGGAAATTCCCAACGCCGACAAATTCATCCATGTCGATATTCAGACCCAGATGGTCACTGCCTTCGAAGGGCAGAAAATGGTGCTTTCCGTGCGTTGTGCCAGCGGTCAGCGCGGCACCGATACGCCCAAGGGCGAGTGGTTCACCTATCACAAGGGACCATCCATCCACATGACCAACCAGGGCGATGAAGTGGCCCACATCTATAATCTGCCTGGTGTGCCGTGGTGTTCCTTCTTCACCGGCTCAGGCCACGCCTTCCACGGCACCTACTGGCATAACGATTTTGGTCGTCCCCGCAGCAACGGCTGCATCAACCTGCCCTCCAGCATTTCAAAATGGGTCTACCGCTGGACCAGTCCCACCCTTGCCTCCACCCAGGATTATGTCAACCTGCCCGGCCAAGGGACCCGAGTTCTTGTCGAATAAATTAGGAGAGATTCATGAATCCCGTTTTTCAATTCAATCAATATTTGCTCAAACGCCAGGTCTTTGCGCTGGCTGGAAAGTTCCGCTTTTTCAATCCAGGCGGACAGCTGGTGATGTTCAGCGAGCAGAAGATGTTCAAACTGCGCGAGGATATCCGCGTGTATGCCGATGAAGGCAAGTCGCAGGAAGTGCTCATGATCAAAGCCCGCCAGATCATCGACTTCTCTGCTGCTTTCGACGTGGTGGACAGCGCCACCGGCATGAAGGTCGGAGCGCTGCGCCGCAAGGGGTTGCACTCCATCCTGCGCGATGAATGGGAGATCCTCGACGTAGGGGATAACGTCATTGGCAGCCTGGTCGAAGACAGCATGGGTCTGGCGTTGCTCCGCCGCTTCCTCACCAACCTGGTTCCGCAGAATTACGATATCCTCATCGGCGGAGCGCGCGTGGCCGACCTGAAGCAGAACTTTAACCCCTTCACCTATGAACTGAACGTTGACTTCAGCATGGATGTCGCCCACCAACTGGACCGCCGCCTTGGCATTGCGGCTGGTATTCTGTTGGCTGCGATCGAGGGCAGGCAGCAGTAATTTTTTGGTATCTTTCTTCTTTCCTGTCAAACGAAAGGGGAAAGAAGAGTAGACAATGCCCAACACCCCCCTCTTCACCGGCCTCGTCGTGGACGAAAATGAACGGCCCGTTGCCTCCGGCTTCATCGGCAGCGAACCCGCCTATGTGGTGGACGACGATGGTTTCAAACGTCACATCCCTGCCGAACAGGTGGACCGCGCCGTGCTCCGTCAAATGGCAGACCTGATGAAAGGCAGCGAAGATATCCTCTCTGAACAGACCGCCAAGATGCTCGGCCAGGACGACCCCTTCTCGAAGGCCATGATCGAAAATCAATTAAAGAACATCGAGAAACAGTTCGACACATTGATGCAAACAGGCTTCCCCGATGAAATGCGAGCGTATTTAGGGATGATGGGTTTCAAGGTGGTCATCAACTACCACGGCGAAGTGCTTCGAGTGGAGCAGCCGGGTAGTTCCGGTGACAACGGCGAAGGTGATGGATAAAATAAAACGGCGTTGGGTTTCCAACGCCGTTTTATTTTTAAACCTGATAGAGTTTTCTAAACCTTTTCCACCACCCAAAAATGGGACAGGCCCAATATCTTCAGCGGTGTAGATTCGGCAAATTGGAGCACTGCGCGAATTCCCCTTCCGAAAACACCCGTCCGCGCAATGATGTTATCGTACGCGCCGAAGATGATGGTGCGTTCAATGAATTTCACAGGCAGGCCTTCGAATAATTTTTGCAAATCCTGTTTGGAATAGGCTCGCACATGCGGAGCGAGTTTGTCACGCCATGCACGCGGCAGATAATTCACGAAAGGCTTATTGCCGAAATAGTATTTCCCTTTCCAAAAGATGCCATGTGTTTCGACAGGGTAACCACGATTCGGGCAGAAGATGACGGCGCGTCCGCCCGTTCTTAGAACGCGTACCATCTCGGTCACAGCAAGGCGGTCATCCTGAACATGTTCGATCACTTCATGGCTGAGGATCAGGTCAAAGGTCCCGGAAGGAAGCGGAAGGAACTCGCCGGCGCCGTTGACGATGCGGGTCGAATTGACCCGCGCTTCACGGGCGCGTTCAAAATCGAATTCCAGGCCGGTGACCGTTGCACCGAGACCGGTCATTTTTTCCACATACATCCCCACCCCGCAGCCGTTTTCCAGCACTTTGCCTTGCATACGCTCGCCCGCAAATCTTGCGATCATGTTCAAGCGGCGTTTTTGTCCGTCACGCCACACGTAGGAAGGTTCGCCGCGCAGCGCGGCCTTGTCCATATCTCGTTCGGTCATGGCGGCGATTATACCAACGCCGGGGTCTCAACATCTGAAGATATTGGAAGCCAATTCCCTTTTCAGCTTGCATACTTAAAACCTTTATGCTAAAATCTCGCGCGTAGGGACAACCCAATAACGAAGTCACCAAGAAGTGGGTAGCCCCCACTTCTTCGCTTTATACCCATAAGGGTATGATATATAAAGGAGCTTTGGAGCAAGAACGTATGGCTAAGAATGATTTTGCGCTGGCATTCAATGAAGTGCTGGAAGAAAAACAGCTCGCCAAGGATGTGGTCATTTCCGCGATCGAGTCGGCGATGGTCTCTGCGTACCGGCGGGCGGTGAGCGCCTCTTCGGCGCAACACGTGGAAGCAAAACTGAATCCTGATACGGGCATTGTCACTGTGTACGCCGAAAAGGAAGTGGTCGAAGACAGTGTCGTGGACGAGCGCACCGAGGTGCTGCTTGGCGAGGCACGCAAGGTCAAGGAAGATGTGCAGCCCGGGGATATGCTCCTCGTGGAAAGCACCCCCGCCGACTTTGGCCGTGTGGCCGCACAGACCGCCCGCCAGGTCATTCAGCAGCGCATCCGTGAAGCGGAACGCTCCAACCAGATGGATTATTTCCAGCGTCAGGAAGGCGAGATCGTCTCCGGCCTGGTGCAGACCATTAATGCGCAGGGCATTACCATCGGCCTCGATATGAAAGCCGAAGGCGTGATGCCGAACAACCAGCGCATCCCCGGCGAAAAACTGAAACTGCATGACCGCGTCCGCGCGGTGGTGATGGAAGTGAAAGATGGCACGCGCGGCCCGCAGATCATTCTCTCCCGCGCACACCGCAACTTCCTGCGCCGCCTGATGGAGAACGAAGTACCCGAGATCTATCACGGCATTGTCGAGATCCGCGCCATCGCTCGTGAACCAGGCGCACGTGCCAAGGTTGCCGTCTCTGCCACCCAGCCGGGCATTGACCCCGTCGGCGCATGTGTAGGCATGAAGGGTGTGCGCATTCAGGCCATCGTCAAGGAACTGCACGACGAAAAGATCGACATTATCCAATGGGACCAGGATCCCGTGGTCTATATTTCCAAGGCTATCAGCCCGGCGCGCGTGAGCGGCGTGTATCTCGCAGAAGATGCGGGCGCGCGCACCGCCACCGTGGTTGTCGGCGAAGACCAGTTGAGCCTCGCCATCGGCCGCGACGGACAGAACGCCCGCCTCGCTGCCAAACTGACCGGCTGGCGCATCGACATCAAGTCGCTGCCCGAGGCCGCCAGTGACGCAGTCGGCAAACTTAACGGTGATGCCGCCCTTGCTGCCATGCTGCCCACCGCCGTGGAACAAATTCCACAAGTTGAAGAAGTTCTCGCCAAGAAGGCCGAGAACCGCCCCGTCACCCCGGAAGAGTACGCCCTCATCGGCCAGTTCGTGGATCGCGTCGAACGCCGCATGGTTCAGGTGAAGGAAGAAGCCAACCGCGTGGAAGAAGAACGCATCGCCTCCGTACAGGCCGATGTCCCCGCAACCGCATTCCAACTCTCGCTCGCCCAGGTTCCCAACCTCAAGGAACATATCTTCAACATCCTCACCGAGGCCGGGTATGAGACTGTCGGCCAACTTATGTATGACCTTAAGGCCAACTCCAACAAAGTGTTGGGATTGGCAGGCATCGGCTCGAAGGCCCTTCAGAATATCGAAGAAACCATTGCGGCCCTGTCCTTCCCCGAACCGGAAGTTGCGCCTCAGGCCGCGCCGGTGGTTGAGGAACCCGCCCAGGCCGTCGCTGACGCTGTAGTTGAGTCCGCCCCAGTGGTGGAAGTGCCCGTGGTCGAGAAGCAGGCCGAACGTAAGAAAGAAGCGAAAAAGGGCGCCGAAGAACCGGAAGATGAAGGTGAATTCGCCAAGGACGGCGTCTCGCTTGATGATCTGTTCCAGATGAAGCCCGAAATGTTCCAGACCGAAGGCGGCACTGAGGAAGAATCCGCCGACGAACCGCGGCGACGCAACGACGAAGAGGAGATCCG
>DAOQBX010000169.1:0-4743 GCA_035340155.1 Anaerolineales bacterium
GGCGAGGCGGCACCGCAGATCCGGGAAAAGATCAAGCAACGTTTTGCAGATGAGGTTCAAAGCCACTATAACTTTATTGATCGCCAGCAGGGTTTCATTCAAGCCCCCAAGGCCGACGGTGAAGCGGAAAAGGTCGGCTTCATGACCATGTCTGCCGGGCTTATCTCCCCGGACCTGCATTCCTTCGCGGATATCCGCGAGATCACAGAACTGGCGGCGGAGGCTCGCCGGCAGGATGCATCCGCGTAAGTTGCATCGATGGTAGGTGAGCGTTTCACATGTTGTCCGGGTTAGGCATTAGCCTGTTTCTTGCTGGGCTTGCACTGGTGGTGATCGTGCTGGCCTGGCTGACTCTGCGCATGCTTCCGCGGACAACATCTGCCTCGTTGTCTCAACCGAACTCCCCCGAATTCCCCGAATCCACCCAATCAAAAGAAGCGGTCATTATCATCCAGCCTGGCGGGCGCGTGGATTATATGAGTTCGCGCGCGCGCTTGTATTTCAACCTGCGCGAGAACGAGCCCTTCGACCTTGAACGGCTTGCGAGGCATGTCCGCCCGTCGGACGATTTCCTCGACCTGTGCGCCGTCCCCGGTTCGAAGCGCCTTTCGGTTGGGGGAAGGCCGGTGGAGATCGCTTCGTACGAGGTGCCGGGCGAGTACCCCATGATGCTGGTTTCACTGCGCAGCAAGGAAGGTGTATCGGGGGGCGACCATGCCGGGAACGGGAACAGCGGCAATGCCAATGAGATCCTGCAATTGGCCACGGAGTTCAGTCAGGGGATTGCAGCCAGCCTTGACCTTAACTCGACCGTGCGCTCCATTCTGGACCATGTCAGTCGCCTCGTGCCTTCGGATGTTCTGGAACTGAAGTTGTGGAATGCCGAACGCCAGATGCTCATTCCATATCGCTTCCAGCAATCGACCGCGGGACGGGTGGTAACGGCCACACTGTCGCAATTCGGCAGTCTGACAGAGCAACTAGCTGTTCAAAGAAAACCATTCATGCTGGATAACGTCCGTTCGGAGTTCGCTTCCAACGGCGAGTTATTGGGCATTCAATCTTATATAGGCATTCCGCTTTCCGCCGGTGGGGAACTGGTCGGCACACTTGAAGCCGGACAGATGAACAGCGGCGCCTTTGGTACGAACGATCTCGACCTGCTGGTGCTCGTTTCGGGCCAGGCAGCGGTGGCCATTCGGAATGCCCGACTATATGAAGAAGAACAAAGACGGCGCGCCGAATTGGCAGGCCTTGCGAACCTGAACCAGGTGCTCGGTTCGGTGCGAGATATTCAGGAAGTATTCAACCGTCTGGTGGAGAGCGCTACGCCTCTATTCCAAACGGAGATCATTGGTTTCCTTTTGTTCGATGAAGATCGCCGTGTGCTCGAAGGCAGGGTTCCATTCCGTGGCCTGCCTGCACATGTGGTCGAGTTCTATCGCGTTTCGATCCCGGCTGAGAGTCCGGCCGAAAAAGTGCTTGCCAACCAGCAGCCCATCATCACTATGGATGCGGTTCATGATGAAAATTGGCGCGCCCTCGGCTTGATCGATGTGGCGACCGCGGCCAGCCTGCGCGATAATGCCCTCATCCCGCTTCTTTCTTCGGGACGGATGCTCGGTTACTTCCAGGTGGGGCACCACACCCGGGGCATGTCCACCTTTACTTCGGAAGAACTGCGCCTGATGGATATTGTGGCGAAGCAGGCGGCAGCGATCATTGAGAACGTGCTGCTGGTCAAGCAGGCTCGTGTCCGCGCTCAACGCGCTGATGCCCTGCGCCGCGTTGCCAACCTGGCTTCCTCTTCTGCTACTCTGGATGAGATCCTCAAATATTCCATGCAGGAACTGGCACGACTCTTTCAGGTGGATTCGGCCGCCATCTTTTTGATCGATGAAAATCACGGCGTTTTGCGGCTTCACCGCGAATCCCTGCATGGGGTTTCGGATGAGGTCAGCCGGGATTATTTCCAGATCTTTATGGATGACCCCACCTATCACAATACGGTTTCGGGAAGCCGCAAGCCGTTCATCTCAGGCCGCCTGAGCACCGACCGCAGGGTTTTACCCGTCTATCGTCAGATCACCAATGCGTTATCTGTCGAGTCTGCCATTGTGGTACCGCTCGTAGTGCGTGACCATGGCTTGGGCGAATTGATGGTGGGCAGCCGCCGGGTGGATTATTTCAATTCCTACGACTTGCAGGTGTTATCCACTGCGGCGGGACAGTTGTCAGCGGCGGTCGAATCTGCCAGTTTGTTGACCCAGACCGATGACAGTTTGAGGCGGCGCGTGGACCAGCTCTCAGCCGTTTCCCGCGCCACACGCGAGTTGGGCTCATCGCTCGATATCAAGCACCTTATGCATGTCTTTCATGATGAGAGCCTCCGCCTGACCGGTGCGGATTGTGCGTCGGCGCTGCTTTTTGAACAAAGCAATGAAGAAGACGAGGAGGCCCGCGTGGAGTTGGCACTGGGTTGTGAGCGCCAGCCGGGTCTCGCATCTGTGGAGCGGACCGCTCTCAAGCGGGGCGAACCGTTGGTTATCACCGACTTTATTCAAGAAGGCATCCTGCCGCCTCATGACGGTTCGCGTTCGGGTGTCATTGTCCCAGTGTACTATCAGACCCGCATCATTGGGCTGATCTCCCTGCATTCGAACCATCCTGATTTCTTCAATAACGACACAGTGGAACTTGCCCAAATGCTGGCAGTGCAGGCCGGTATTGCCATCAATAACACCCAACGGTATCAGGTCGAGCGCCAGCGCACCGAGCTGATGCGTCGTCGTTCGGATACGCTTGTGCGCCTGACGGATGTCAGCTATGCCATGGGCGGTGACCAACCGCTTGACCAGGCCCTGCAGATCATTGCGCGCGGCATCCGCGACGCAACCCCGTTCAGAGTCGTGTTGATGAGCGTTCTCGACCTGGATACTTCTCAATTGAATCGTGTGACAGCTGTGGGCATTCCGCAGGAAAAGTTGAACGAATTACTTTCCAGAAAACAGCCTCTTTCCGGATTGCAGCAATTGCTGCGGCCCGAGTTCAAGATCAGCCGCTCATATTTCATTCCCTCTGATCAGGCGCCGCACATCCCGGAGATGCACAGCGTGGCCTTGAATTTGGAGGCGTTGACCGAACGCACGGCGGAGATGTGGGATGTGGACGATATCCTTATCATCCCGCTCGAAAATTCTGATGGCCAGATCGTAGGCATGATCAGTCTCGACGACCCTGCCAACGGACTTCGCCCCGATATGGCCACCGTGGAATCAGTGGAAGTCTTTGCTTCGCAGGCCGCGCTGCTTATCAGCAATACCCTGCGCCAGGGCGAACTGCGCAGCCGGATCGGCTCGTTATCCTCGGCGTTGGAACGTCAGCAGAAACTGCTGGATATGACACAAAATGACCTGCCTGTGCTGCTGCGCAAAGACCTTGAACAGACCATTTCGCTTCACAATCTGGACCGCCGCGCACAACGCGTGCGCGCAGGTTTGAAGATCACCGAGTCTGTTAGCCGCCAACTGGATGCCGCTTCGGCGCTCTCCGCGCTTGGCAGGGAAACGCTTACCCAGCTGGGCATGTCTGTGGCGTTGATCGCCGAGAATACAAATGAAGGGCCGCGGCTTTTGCATGTGATGGGCAGCTTGCCGAGATCCACGAACGTGGAGGCATTGTTCGGCCAGCGCAACCCGCTGCGGGCATGCCTGCAAAATGGCGCCACTGTGCTGATCCCCAACCTTGATGAGAACGAGGAGTGGCGTGATGCCAGCCTATTGACCTCATTGCGGGCAAAGGGCGTCATCTGTCTGCCGATCATGGTGGAGAATAGGCCGGTGGCGGCCATGTTGGCCACCAGCCCAGAGCCGGTGCCATCCTTCACTGATGAAGACATCCAGGTCTATACCCAGATCTCTCAACAGACCTCGCTCATCCTTCAGAACATATCCCTCTTGAACCAGACCCGCCGCCGGTTGGACGAAGTGAAACTCCTGCTTGATTTCAGCCGCCAGTTGTCGGGTATGGATTCTGAAGCGATAGTCCGCTCCCTGTTGGATAGCGCTCGACGTGTCATCCAACATGCCCATGCCGGTGTGGTGTTGATCTGGAACTCGAAATCCGAAGTGCTGACGCCGCGTGCCGTCTCAGGCTATGCCGATAACGAGAGCATGCTTCGCATCAACTACCGTCTTGGAGAAGCCCTGCCCGGTAATACCTTCCTTGGAAAAAGATCGCGCCGGGTGGATGAGATCAATTTTGCCCGCGAGTACAACCTGAGCGCCGAGAACCTGGCCTTTTATCGCCAGGCTACCGGCGGGCGTGTGCCGGTCTCCAGCCTCCTCGTCCCCATCCTGACTCCTGAACAGACTCTGGGTTTGCTGGTGCTGGATAATTTCAACACGACCGGCGCCTTCCGCCCGGAAGATGAAACTCTGTTGATCTCCCTTGCCCAGCAGGTGGCTCTCTCGCTCGATAACCTGCGCCTCGTTCAGGCGACGCAGGAACGTGCCGGTCAATTGGAGGCTTTGAACGACGCTTCGGCTTCGCTGACCTCGAGCTTGAGCAGTGACCAGTTGGTCAGTTCCCTGCTCGATCAGATGCGCTCCATCCTTCCGTATGATACGGCGGCGCTCTGGCTGCGTGACAAGGAACGCCTGACCGTTGCCTCCACACGCGGCTTCTCCGATGCAGAGCAGCGCCTTGGTTTGTCGGTGGCTGTGACAGACAGCGTACTCTTCA
>DAOQBX010000170.1:0-4659 GCA_035340155.1 Anaerolineales bacterium
AAGAGGGGCTGGAACCCCGGTTGGAATTCCAGCCCCAGATTGTGAAAGATCGGTTATGGCAGTTCCGCGGTGATACCGTCAGCCCACCACTTCATACAAACATCAATCGAGCAAGGCAGACCAAATTCCGGGAACGCATCAAGGTCAACCTGCTGCAGGCTCTGGCCTTCGGGAAGGACCACGTTGCCCTGGTTGTCCATGATGGGGCCGGTAAAGACATCAAAGCGGGTGAACTCACCAGCCATCATCTTGGCGAGGGTTTCCTGGACCATCGCAATTACTTCAGGATCCAGATCCTTCACGCCGGGCTGCATCTCCTGGCCTTCCATAAAGCCAAAGAGGCCAAGAGCGCCGGTTTCGGCATCAAAGTACTGCCAACCGGGCTTATAGGTACCAGCGATCACCTGTTCGGTGATGTCGGCATACACAGGTCCCCAGACCCAGTACGGAGCGGTAAGACAGGCATCCACTTTGCAGGAGCCGTACCAGTCATAGGTCACAGCCCATTTGCCCTTTTCCTGGGCAACATCGGCATTGGCGGGAGTATCAGCGCCGGTGAACACGACCTGAGCACCAGCATCAAAGAGCGAAGCAGCCGCTTCCTTCTCGATGATCGGGTCATGCCAGGTGTTAATCCAGCGGACATCCATCGTACACTCGGGGCAGGTCTTCTTCATGCCCAAAGCAATGGCGTTGCCGAGTCGGATCTCTTCAGGGATCGGGAAGGTGGCCATGTAACCGAGTTTCGGGTTGCCATCGGCCTTGGCGCGCGCGCCCGCCAGCATACCGGCCAGGTACTTCATATCTTCCATGGCGCCCATCAGGTTGCCGAAGTTGGTTTCGTTGGAGGCAATGCCGGTGAGGTGAATGAACATGACATCGGGAAATTCTTCAGCCACGGCAGCCATTGCATCACCAAAGCCAAAGGAGGTGCCGAAGATCAGGTTAAAGCCCTTGCGGGAAAGGCTGCGGAACACCTGCTCTGAGTCAGCGCCTTCGGGAACGTTCTCGATATAGGCAGTGTGAACATCGGGTACATTGGCTTCGATGTATTGCAGGCCTTCATAGTGAGCCTGTGACCAGCCACCATCGTCATGGGGTCCGATCAAGACCATGGCAACATTGAACTTGCCATCGACCACTTCGGGGATCTGGAAACCGCCTTCAGAAGAGGCGGCTTCGGTCGCAGCCGGTGCATCGGTTGCAGCGGGCGCTTCAGTCGCGGCAGCCGCTTCTTCCGTTGCAGCAGGTTCTGCCGGGGTGTTGCCACCACAGGCAGAAAGGACGAGCATCAGTGCCATCGCTAACATGGCAAGGCGTGCAAGATTCTTACGCATACTTCTACTCCTTATGAAATTTGATTTTTGGACAGAACTGACAAGGTGTATGTTAGGAGTACCTCCTTTCAGTTGTCTAAACAATTTTACCAAATCCTCTTACAACTAAGGAGAACACTTGAAATTAGAGCGTATTTCAACCAATATGGATGCCTGCTCGGTGGATACGGCGGTCTCCCGCTCAATGCGATCCCACAACTTGCACAACAGCGGGCCTACATAGTTCTTCGAAATTCCATAAGATGCCTGCGATAATTCTACCGCTTTTTTCCAATCGCCAGTGTGGGCATAGCCTTCAATATAGACGAACCGCTCCACCGGGTCGTTAGGATAATCGCTCAAAGAAAATGCGACATCGCCCAAATGGGTAACTGTTTCCCAGTCCTGTTCTTGACGCGCCAGATCGGCCTGCTCAAAGTAATAGCACCAATCCTTTTCCGGTTCGCTTCCATAAAACTGACTTGGCAACTGGTTCTGTTTCTCCATCAGGATCACACGCTGATTCGAATACGCAGCCACGTCCCGCACAGAGGGTGAAAGCAGGCGGTTCCCACTTTCGATCTCGGGATCCACCACACGGAAACAACCGGGCGGCTCATAATTCACCACAAGAATATTATCCGTATTCCCGTAAAAGGTCGGGCCGATGTAATACAGCTGATGATCCTGCCCCGGCTCCACACTTGGCAGGGTCTTCCCCACCCGGATCGAAGCGAAGTATAGGATCACGTTCATCTCGCCAGGCGGACTGTAGATCCAATTAAAAGGACCGGTCAACGAGTTGTCGGAGTAATAGGTCACCGGTAGATCGTTCACCAATACGATCGTCCCTTTTTTAAGCCCGGGAATACGTTCGGTCATTTGCGTGAAAAAATCACGCTGGGTGACCCAATCACTTCGATAGACTTCCTCCAGGCGGAAGTGGCGGCTGCCCGCAAAGCCAACTAGCAGTGCCACCAGGATCATCTGTGAACGCGGACTCTTGATCAGCGCGATCAGGCAGGCTAATAAGACGCTCGCGCCCAGCATGAAGGGCAGCATGAAGCGGTCCATCGAAAAATTGAACTGCGGAGTGTTGCCGATCAACCAGACCGAGCCGCCGGAGAGTCCCCACATCACCAGGCCGATCCAACCGGCCCGTTTCGCAAACTCGCGGTCATTCGCCTCATCGGTCCTATATAGGAAGAGATAAACCCCAACGAGGAAAATGCCCGAGAATAACAGTACCAGCATCAACGTCAGTGTGAGCGGACCGAATCCGGTCAACCCAAGGGTAAGGAAAGGCAGCAGCCAGGCTTCAAACACCGTCCGCCAGAAACTCAATAAAACTTGATTCAGGAAATACAGAACTCCACTGACAAGATCTGCCCTTAACTTGTCCAACAGAACATATTGGTAACTGGCGTTCTGGTAGGTGAAGAAGAACATACGCCAGAAGGTGATACCGAAAAAGATAAGAAAGAATGGCAGGAAGTAAAGAAAGGCCTTTTGGGTGCGCTCTTTGAATGAGCCGGGCATCATCTGCCAGAGGATGAAGAAGCGCGCAAATTCAAGGAAGTAAAAATACTCCATGGTCAATAGATTGACCGCCGCCAATAGATATGCGGCTGAAAAATATAACCAGCGCCGCTTTTCGTCCCTGACGGCCAGAATGGAAAAATAAAGAGATAATAAATACGCCGACAACACAATATAAAAATGGCTGTACATCATGGCAATGAATTGCTGACCCATGCCGGGAAACACCAAAAAGAACAGGCTGGCCCATAACGCCGGTTTCGGGTGGGCCGGATATAAAGCGCGCAGTATCTTCCATAACAATACAGCCGTCAGCCAGCGTAACAGGATGGCGATCAATTGCCAGGCCCACGGGTTCGGCCCGACAAGCGGCAGCGTAAGTTGGTAGATCATCCCCCAGAACGGGCGGCTGGTGGTAAAGGTCTTGGTAAGCATGGCAGGGCCCAGCCGGAAGTAGATCCATACCCAGGGGAACTCATCCCAATAAAAGCCGCGCTGCCAGAAGAACAGACCGTAGGTCAGCAGGGCGACCGCCAACAGGAAAACGGATGGGGTCATCCATTTCTTTGAAGACATGGGATTAATTCTCAACGTAGATGCTCACCAAAAAACTTCAACATCCGCTGCCAGGCATCCCTGGAGGCTTCGACCTCAAAAGGCGTACGCTGCTGGCTGTAAAAGGAATGTTGTGTGTTCTCGTAGATCTTGATATCGTGCGGAATGTTGTACCGCTCCAGGCTTGCCTCCAGGTCGCGGGCTGCCTGGGTCGTGAAATCCTTATCCGGATAACTGCCCATGACGGGGCAGGCTTGAGCCACCGCATCCAAAGGCTTGGGGTTGGCGCCGTAAAACACGGACGCAGCCTTCATCCCTTGAGCAGTGACCGCCATCTGCAGGGCGTAAGCACCGCCCATGCAAAAACCCACCGCACCGATACGGTTGGCGTCCACACCCGGGATCTGCTTCAGGGCGTGGAAGGCCATGTTCAAGTCAGCCAGCATGGTGTTGTTCAAAGGCCGGAACATCATGCCATAAAAGATCTGCATCATACAAAGCGCGCGGTTACGGTTTGAAAACAGGTCCACAGCCAGGGCTGCGTATCCCTGCTCCGCAAATTCACCAGCGATCTGACGGATATTGTCGTTCAGGCCAAAGATCTCGTGGATAACAACCACTCCGGGGAATGGCCCTGATCCTTGCGGCATGGCCAGGTATGTCTCCATGCTACCCTTGTCTTTGGCGTGCGGCACCGATAAAACGGATGAGGCGATTTGCTGCATAGTCTTTTCCCTATGCAGCAGGGACGAGTATTCCCGTCCCTGCTGCAATGGATACATGTTATGGAACGATCCACGTGCCGGTCTCGCCCTTCAGGGCGCGGCCGATATTTTCCGGGTTGGTGATGAGCGCTTTGCCGTTCGGCATGGCCTCCAGATACCAGATGATGGCCTGGATCTTGGGAGCCATGGAACCCTTGGCAAAGTGGGTCCCTTCTGCGAGGTAGGCCTTTGCATCTTCGAGGCTGATCTTATCCAGCCACTTCTGTTCCGGCTTTCCAAAATTGATGGCAACCTTCTCCACCGCTGTGGAGATAACGAAAAGGTCAGCCTTCAACTCGCGCGCCAACAGCGAAGAAGCATAATCCTTGTCCACCACGGCGGCGATACCTTCGTAATTCCCGTCGCCGGGGTCAACCACCGGAATGCCGCCGCCGCCCACCGTAATGGTGACAATGCCACGATCCAAAATGGTCTGAACCGTTTCGAGTTCGACGATCTCCTTCGGCTGCGGAGAAGCGACCACG
>DAOQBX010000171.1:0-4652 GCA_035340155.1 Anaerolineales bacterium
AGTTAACAAAGGTTGGGCGCCTTTTTGGATAAGTCTATTTGTACCCTTGCTCTGCGGAGCCAGAATGCTGCCAGGAACGGCAAAGACCTCACGCCCTTGTTCAGCGGCAAATTCCGCCGTGATCAATGCTCCACTTGTCTCGGCTGCTTCGATGACCACCACCGCCAGCGACAAGCCTGAAATGATGCGATTACGCGGCGGAAAATTAGATGCGTCGGGGGGAGTGCCCACGGCATAATCACTGATGATCGCACCACGTTGCATCATCTGCTCGGCGAGGCCGCGATGTTCCGGTGGATAAATCTTATCCACACCCGAGCCGAGGATCGCTATCGTCCGCCCACCCGCTTTGAGCGCAGATTGATGCGCGATGGCATCCACTCCGCGGGCGAGGCCGCTCACGATGGTGATCCCATTGGCAGCGAGGAAAGAAGCGATCTCTTCCGTGATCTGCCTTCCATACGGCGTGACTTTGCGTGTGCCTACGATGGCAACCGCAAAGACATCATCAGGCAGGTATTCACCGCGCACATACAGCACAGGCGGAGGCTGGTCAATCTCTCGTAACCGCGCCGGATAGGATTCATCTATCCATGTGAAGATTTGAATGCCTTGCGCTTCGATCCTCACCCAAACCTGATCAAGGTCCACTTGTTTTCTCGCAGCGAGAACTTTTTCCACTAACTTCGCACCCAGCCCCGCTTTGGCAAGTTCAGCAGCATCGGCTTTCCATGCGGTTTCAAGATCGCCGAAATAGGCGACCAGCCCCTGCATGCGGACTGCGCCTATTCCTTTGATGAGGTTGAACCCGATCCAATATTTTTTCTCGTTCATAAATTTTTGGAATTGTAACACTCTCCCCGCTACTGCTTTACAGGTCACTTGCCCGAATCGTCCACCAGCCCTTCCAGCAACTGCACTTTCATCAGGCGCGACGCCATATCCGTTTCCAAAACGACCGAAGGGATGGCGGGCAGAAGAATTTCCTTCCCTGCCTCATTCTTTACAACGTATACATCGTTCGCACCGGTCTCCAGGATCTCTACAATGGTCCCCAAGGCCCTGCCATCATCTGTAACAACAGCAACATCGATCAACTCATATTTATAAAATTGACCGTCCGGGAGTTGCGGAACTTCCGTGGCTTTGACATATACCCACTGGTTGCGAAAACGTCCTGCGGATTCAGGTGTATCAAACCCTTTGACGCGCACCAGCATTCCATCGCCGTGGATGCGCGCGCCACCCAATGTGGCAGCCTCATGCTTCTCGCCAATATATACCTTCCGGCCAGAGCGGATGCGGTCAGGAAAGTCTGTGTGCAAATCCATGATGATCTCGCCCTGCACCCCATGCGGGCGGCGGAGGAAGCCGATCGCCAAATAAATAGACTCGCCTTTTGGCGAGCCTGAGGTTTTCTGTTCTGCCATTAGGGTTCCGTTACATCGAGCGTGGCCTGCTTGCCTTGTCGTTCCGCTGCCACACGCAACAAGGCGCGGATGGAGTTTGCCACTTTGCCGCCCTTGCCGATGACGCGTCCCATATCATCTTTGGCAACGCTCAACTCAATGCGGGGGCGATTCCCGCCGCCCTGTGTAACCACTACATCTTCAGGGTGGTCTACGAGGGATTTGGCAATATATTCGATCAGTTCCTTCATTTTCTACCTTTATACAAGAGACCCTAAAGGCCTTGAAAAACCTTTAGGGTCCGGGGGTGCGTGATTAATCCTTGCGGGTCTTCACAGGCGCAGCGCGTTTGGCTTCGGCAGCGGCAGCCTCGGCAACGAGGTTTTCCACGGCTTCGCCCTTCTTGAAGCGATCAAAGCGCTCCATGGTACCGGCGGTCTTGAAGATCTTCTCCACAGATTCGGACGGCTGGGCGCCATTCTTCATCCAGTGATAGATGCGGTCTTCCTGCAACTTGATCGTGGCGGGATTGGTGCGCGGGTTATACACGCCCAAAATCTCCAAAAAGCGACCATCGCGGGGGGCTTCCTTTTCCGCCGCGACGATGCGGTACGTGGGTTGGCCTTTGAGACCAATACGACGTAAACGAATACGAACCATCTTGAACTTACTCCTTTAGTTTTATTTACGTTCCAGACAGGCCGGAAAGGAACGGCGGGCTGAAATCGCGGGCTGTATTGTACCAGAGAAAAGAGGATTTTCTATCCAAACAACCGCCCCAACCCCTTGCCCCCCGTTTTTTGGAGAGTCTTCATCAATTTCTGCGCCTCGCGGAACTGCTTGATGAGCCGGTTGACATCCTGCACTTCCATACCAGCCCCGGAAGCAATGCGGCGGCGGCGGGAAGCATTGAGGAGGTCCGGGTTGCGGCGCTCTTTTATAGTCATCGAGTTGATGATGGCCTCAGACTGCTTGAACTGCTTTTCCACCAGATTGGGGTCAATGCCACGCGCTGCCTGACCCATCTGCCCGGGCAGCATTTCCATAATCTGTGAAAGCGGCCCCATTTTCTTCATCTGTTTCATCTGTTCGAGCCAGTCCTCTAGAGAGAACTCGCCTTTCATCATTTTCTGGGCCTGCTTTTCGGCAACCTGCGCATCGAACGCCGCCTCGGCCTTTTCGATCAACCCGATCATGTCACCCATACCCAAAATGCGGGACGAGAGACGTGAAGGGTCATACGTTTCGAGCGCATCCAGTTTTTCGCCAGTACCAATGAATTTGATCGGCAAGCCAGTCACCGAGCGGATCGAGATGGCCGCGCCACCACGTGAATCGCCATCCATTTTGGTGAGGATCAGGCCTGTCAAATTAATGGCGTCCTTGAAGCCCTGGGCGATGTTTAACGCTTCCTGGCCGATCATCGAGTCGATGACCAGCAGCGTATCCACCGGGTTGACATTGGCATGGATGGCTTTTAACTCATCCATCAACTGCGCATCCATTTGGGACCGGCCAGCCGTATCCACGATCACCAGGCTGTAGCCACCCTTTTCGGCTTTATCCAGGGCCCGCTTCGCAAGTTGCGGCGGCGGGATGGATGTATCGGCCTCAACATCCACGTCCAGCCGCTCGCCGAGTTGCTGCAATTGCTTGACAGCAGCAGGGCGATACGGGTCACCTGCCACCAGCAGGATGCGCTCCCCTTTGGATTTCATCAGGCGTGCAAGTTTCCCGGCGGCGGTGGTCTTACCAGCGCCTTGCAAACCGGCCATCATTACAACACGTGGCTTGGGACCGGTCAGGTTTAGTGGAGCCGGTTCGCCTAGGGTGCCAATCAATTCATCGTTGACGATCTTGATGATCTGCTGACCGGGATTAAGCGCTTTCGACACCTCTGCGCCAACAGCACGTTCGCGCACCTTTGCAATGAAGGATTTGACCACACTGAAATGCACGTCCGCTTCCAGCAGGGCGAGGCGCACTTCGCGCATGGCAGCATCCACATCTGCTTCGGAAAGCTTTCCGCGTTTGCGCAGGTTATCAAAGATCTGGTTGAGTCGTCCGGTTAAAGTTTCAAACATAGGTCTGGGTTGTCATTACGAAGGCGATAGCCCGAAGCAATTTTTTATTACTTCGTCGCCCTTTGGGCTCCCCGCAATGACGAAAGATACAGCGTAGGAAAAGGCATTTTAGCGCGGAGCAGGTTGAGGGTCAAGCAGGAAGCGGGGGTGTTAACACGTCATTTACAGGAATCGCTTTACATCCCCTTCGAAACTCCTTATACTCGCGCGTGTTCTTCTTAAGTACGAACCAACAAAATTGGAGGAGTTATGGCAGCAGAGACAGCGATGATGAACGACAAGAAAGAGATCTTTGGCTGGGCAATGTACGACTGGGCGAATTCCGCCTTCAGCACCACCGTAGGAACTGTATTTTTAGGACCGTATGTAGCAAGTCTGGCACGCGCTGCAGCAGAAGCAGCCGGGACGACCACCGTCCCCTTCTTTGGGATCCCTGTTGCACCGGATTCATTTTTACCGTATTGCATTTCTTTTTCCGTGGGCATGCAAGTTTTGTTCCTGCCCATTCTCGGCGCTATTGCAGATTACTCGCACCTTCGCAAGCGCATGATGCAAATTTTTGCAACCATTGGCGCATTGGCCACTCTTCTGATGTTCCTCATCACCGGCGGACTGTGGTGGCTGGGCGGCGTATTGTTCATTGTTGCCAACTTGTCCTTTGGGGCAGCCATTGTTTTCTATAATGCCTACCTGCCGGATATTGCCAGCGAAGAAGAACGCGACCGGGTCTCTTCTTATGGATGGGCCATGGGATATATGGGCGGTGGGATTCTGCTCGCCCTCAATCTTGCCTTCTTTATATTTAGCGAAGATATCGGCGTGCCGACTTCTCTTGCAGTTCGCATCAATCTCGCCTCAGCCGGAATCTGGTGGCTGGGATTTTCCTTCATCACCTGGGGCAGACTGCGCCCGCGACATGCCGCCCGCTCCCTGCCTGCCGGTGAGACGTATGCCAGCATTGGTTTCAAGCAACTTAAAAAGACATTCAGCGAAGTGCGTCATTTCCCCGAGACGATGCGCTTTCTGCTGGCCTATTTCCTTTATAACGACGGCATCCAAACCGTCATCGCCGTATCAGCTACTTTCGCGGCAGCGCCCCTCGCTCAAGGCGGCCTGGAACAGGATCAAACAACCCTGACCGCGGTCATCCTGATGATCC
>DAOQBX010000172.1:0-4633 GCA_035340155.1 Anaerolineales bacterium
TCTCCACCAAAAGCTGGTTGACAAAAAAGATCGCTCTGCAATCGCCGATCGTTTCGGCTAATATGGATGTGGTGACCGAAAGTGAGATGGCCATCACCATGGCGCGCGAAGGTGGGATCGGGATCATCCACCGCTTTATGACCATCGCCGAACAGGCGCGTCAGATCGAACGGGTGAAGAAAGCCGAATCCTTCATCGTGGAAAAACCGCTGACCATGACTGACCAGCACACCTTGGGCGACGTGAAGCGCATCGTCGAAGAGACCGACACGGGGGGTATTTTGATCGTGGATAAGGATGAGAAACTGATCGGTATCATCACCACCCGCGATTTGTTGTTCGAAGAGGACGATGCGAAGCCGGTGACCGAGATCATGTCTCGTAATATTCGCAGCGCTCCTCCCGGGACATCCCTGAAAGATGCCGAACGCTTGCTGCATGAACACCGCGTGGAGAAACTTCCGCTGGTGGATGCAGACGGCAGGGTGAAGGGTCTGGTGACCTTGAAGGACATCATGAAGATCACCAAGTTCCCCAAGGCCACCAAGGATTCACGCGGCCGGCTGGCGGTGGGGGCTGCGGTGGGTGTGCGCGACAAAGAGATGCGCCGCGTCGAGGCTGCGCTCGCAGCCGGGGCGGATTGCATTGCGGTGGATATTGCCCACGGCGACTCGCTGCTTGAGATCGAGATGATCAAGAACATCCGCAGGCAATTTCCCGATGCGCAGATCATCGGCGGAAATGTCGCTTCGGGTGACGGCACCAAACGTCTGATCGATGCAGGCGTGGATTCGGTCAAGGTGGGGGTGGGGCCGGGTTCGATCTGCGTGACGCGTCAGGTGGCGGGCTCTGGTGTGCCGCAGTTGACGGCGATCATTCAATGCGCGGAAGCGACGCGCGGCACAGGGGTGCCCATCATCGCCGATGGCGGCATCCGTTTCCCTGGCGATGTGGCCAAAGCCATCGCCGCTGGAGCGCAGACGGTGATGATCGGTTCGATGCTGGCTGGTACCGATGAAAGCCCCGGTATGATCATGACCCGGCGCGGTCATCGTTACAAGGCATCGCGCGGTATGGCGTCTTTGGCTGCGAACATTGAACGTAACAAACGTGAAGGCAATGACCTCACGCGTGAGGAGATCGAAGACTATGTGGCTGAGGGCGTGGAGGCGGCGGTTCCGTATCGCGGCAAGGCACGCGAAGTGTTGACCCAATTGGTCGGTGGCCTGCAATCGGGCATGAGTTATAGCGGAGCCTTTGATATTGAGGAATTTCAGGAGAAAGCCATCTTTGTCCGCATGACCGGGGCTGGGCTGAAGGAATCCGGGCCGCATGATGTGGAAGTATTGGGTTAAGTAGTTGCAGCGTTGCCAATTAAAAACTTTGAAAAAATGAACTGGAGAAGACCATGACCAACCAAACACAGAACTGGATCGAAAAAGACAGGAAGCAATTGCATCCCGTGTATCATCCCAAGACGCATGCCAACCCGATGGTGATCGAGAAGGGCGAAGGTGTCTGGCTGCACCTCACGGATGGGCGCAAGATCCTGGACGCCATGGCAGGGCTGTGGAACGTCAACGTCGGGTATGGGCGCGAGGAACTTGCCAAAGTGGCCTACGACCAGATGAAAGATCTGGCCTTCACCTCCAATTTTTCCGGCATGACCAATTTGCCTTCCATTCAACTGGCCGAGAAGATGGCGGGTTTCGCTTACGAAGGCTTGAACTCCACACTCTTCACCTCCGGCGGTTCGGAAGCCAATGACTCCGCCTTCAAGACTGCGCGCTATTACTGGAAGCGCAAAGGTAAATCGACCAAATACAAGGTCATTGCGCGTAAGGGCGCTTATCACGGGGTGACCATTGGCACGACCTTTGCGACCGGCTTGGAAAAATATCACTCCATGTTCGGACCCGCGCCGGAAGGATACGTTCACATTCCGGCTCCCAATCCGTATCGCTACGACGGCAAGTTAAAAGATGGCGAGACTGTCGGGCAGGCTGCGGCTCGGGAGTTGGAAGAAGCCATCCTGCGCGAAGGTGCGGATACGGTGGCTGCGTTCATCGCTGAACCGGTCATGGGCGTGGGCGGTGTCATCGTTCCCCCAGCCGATTATTTTCCGCTGGTGCGCCAGATCTGCGATAAATACGAAGTGCTCCTGATTGCCGATGAGGTCATTACCGGCTTTGGGCGTACCGGTGAATGGTTCGCGTTGAAGCATTGGAACGTGAAGCCCGATATCCTCTCTTTTGCGAAGGCCATCACCAGTGGATACGCCCAACTCGGCGGCATTCAGATCTCCGATGAGATTCGTGACACAATGGAATCCGCAGCGGATACGGAAGCATACATGCACGGTTACACTTATTCCGGTCATGCCATGTCCTGCGCGGTCGGCCTGAAAAATATCGAGATCATGGAGCGCGAGAACTATCCGCAGCGTGCACGCGAACTCGGTAAACGCCTGCTCGATGGGTTGAAGTCTCTCAGCGAGTTCCCCTTTGTTGGAGATGTGCGCGGCCTTGGCCTGGTCTGTGGCGTGGAGATCGTCTCAGACAAAGCGGCTAAAACCGCCGACCCCGCCATGACCATGCGTGTCTTCAAGGCCGCTGAAGAGCGCGGTCTGCGCTCGCGCCCGTTGGGCAATACGCTGGCATTCTCTCCGCCACTCTCCATTAACGAAGAGGAAGTGGATGAGATCGTCAAACGCCTTGGCGCAGCGATGGATGGAATTGGGTGATCAGTAAATGGAGATCGTTCTAGTGCATACATTGAGGTTGTTATAGAGGTTGTGATCATGTGTGCCAAACTCCTTACCGTCTCCCAAATGCGCGCAGTAGAAAAAGAGGCCGACGCCAAAGGCGTCAGATACACCCAACTCATGCAGAATGCCGGGCGCTCGCTTGCCGAGATCGTCCATGCCATCGGCAACGAAAATGGCTGGGATGCAATCACCGCCCTTGTCGGCCCCGGCAACAACGGCGGCGACGCCCTCGTTGCCCTCACCTGGCTGGCTGGCGCGGGCTGGCGCACCCATGCTTACCTCGTCAACCGCAGCCTCGAAGGCGACCCGCTCCTCGAACCCTACCTTGCAGCCGGAGGCGGACTCAACCACCTCGCTTCAGACCCCGACCTCGAAACCCTGCGCGAGACCCTCAACGGATCCACCGTCCTCATGGATGGGCTGCTCGGCACCGGGATCAAACTCCCGCTTAAGCCAGAAGCGGCCCTCGTCCTCGCGGGTGCCCGGACCCACATCTCCAAAATGGATGTGCCGCCCTTCATTGTTGCCGTCGATTGTCCCTCCGGAGTAGATTGCGATACCGGGGCCGCCGCCGCAGAAACCATCCCCGCCGACCTCACCGTCACCATGGCCGCCGTCAAACATGGACTGCTCAAACTGCCCGCCTTTGAACTCGTTGGCGATATCACAGTAGCCGATATTGGCCTGCCCGAAGATCTGGATACCTGGTCTGCCTACCGCACCGAAGCCGCCGATTGGTCTGGCGTCTCAAGCCTTCTCCCCGAACGGTCACCCGCTTCGCACAAAGGGACATTTGGTACCGCCTTCGTGGTGGCGGGGTCTACATCCTATACCGGCGCAGCCCTGCTTGCAGGCAGGGCCGCCTATCGCATCGGCGCCGGGCTCGTTGCCATGGCTGTCCCTGAGCCGTTACATGTTGCTCTGGCCGGGCACTTGCCCGAAGCCACCTGGGTGCTCCTGCCGCATGAAAATGGTTTCGTCGCCTCACATGCCGTCAAACATGTGCTCGACAATCTTAATCGCGCCACTGCCATGCTCATCGGTCCTGGCTTCGGTGCGCATCCCTCCACCAAACTCTTCATGGAAAATCTGCTGCCCAACGTAAAGATTCCCCTCGTGGTTGATGCCGACGGCCTGCGCCTCATCTCCCAATTCTCCCTTTCGATCTGGGGGCGCACCGGCGCTTCCGGCGAGACTGCCATCCTCACCCCGCATCCCGGCGAAATGTCGGCCCTCACTGGTCTCACCCGAGAAGAGATCCAGGCCAACCGCGAGTCTGTTGCTGAGCGGTATGCCCGCGAGTGGGGGCATGTCGTGGTCCTCAAAGGCGCCTTCACCGTTGTCGCCGCCCCCGATGGACGCCGCACCACCATTCCCGTGGCCACACCCGCCCTTGCCCGCGCCGGAACAGGGGATGTGCTCGCCGGGCTCATCACCGGCCTGCGTGCTCAGGGCTTGGAGGCATACGACGCTGCTGTTGCCGGGGCCTTCATCCATGCCCAGGCTGGCTTGCATGCTGCCGAAACCCTCGGCGCTCCAGCCTCCGTCCTCGCTAGTGACGTGCTCTCCGCGGTTCCCGCCATCCTCGCCGAACTCGAAAACTGAGTGTCATTGTGAGCCGCCAGCCTTCAATACACCAATTAGGATGGAGTACGGCGAAGCGATCTCCAATTTTCTCTGCAACATAAACATAAAAAACACACCCCGAAATTCTTCGGGGTGTGTCCTAATTAACCTGTTCGTCAATCGCTAACTATTCATGAACGCTTCAAGATTATCCTTGCTAATGCGGAAGGCCTTGCCGACCTTCTTCGCCTTCAGGCTTCCATCTTGAATGGCCGACATGATATCGTCCTCGGTCACCTT
>DAOQBX010000173.1:0-4617 GCA_035340155.1 Anaerolineales bacterium
TAATAATGGATGGAACTCAGGTTGTCCAGTTTATCGGTGGTGTGGGTGGCGCTGATCTGGCGCACAGTGCCGGTCAGCCCGCGCACAACGAGACTCTCGGTGGTGATGCGGTCGCCGTAATAACGCACTCCCTTAAGCAGCTCGCCATCGGTGATGCCCGTTGTGGCAAAGAACACATCTTCAGACGAGACTAGGTCGTTCATCGTCAGCACCTTGTCAAAGTCATACCCGGCTTCCCGTCCACGGCGCAGTTCATCTTCATCGCGTGCGAACAGCTTGCCCTGAATCTCGCCGCCCATTGCGCGCAGGGCGCAGGCGGTGATCACCCCTTCGGGTGTGCCGCCAATGCCGAACAAGACATCCACGCCCGATTCGGGTTGGGCGGTCATCAAGGCGGCGGCCACGTCGCCATCGGGGATCTCACGGATGCGCGCACCCGCCTTGCGGATCTCTGCGATCATATCATCGTGCCGGGGGCGGTCCAGGATGATCGTGGTCAGGTCTTCCACGGCCTTGCCTTTGGCCTTTGCGATCGCCTGAAGGTTCTCCGTGATCGATTTTTCAATGTCGATCCTGCCTTTGGATTCCGGTCCAACCGCGATCTTGTTCATATACAGGAAAGGACCGGGGTTGAACATGGTGCCGCGCGGCGCGACCGCAACCATGGCCAGCGAATTGGAACGGCCAAAAGCCAGCGGACGGGTTCCGTCGATCGGGTCCACGGCCACATCCACATCCGGTTTCGAACCGTTGCCCACCGTCTCGCCATTGAACAACATCGGGGCCTTATCCTTCTCGCCTTCACCGATGACAATGATCCCGTTCATATCCACCGTGCTGAGCACCAGGCGCATCGCATTGACCGCAGCCTGGTCGGCGCCTTCTTTATCTCCCCTGCCCATGAAACGGCCCGCCAGCATCGCCGCCGCTTCGGTCACGCGCGCCAGTTCAAGCGCAAGGTTTCGAGTGGGTGTTGCGCCAAGGACTTTCATAGTGCCTCCAGAATCAGAGAATGAACCAGGTGATGAAATAATAGCCGATGACCGCGCCCCACAGCCACGAGTCGATGCGGTCAAAAAAACCGCCGTGGCCGGGGATGATGTCGCTCGAATCCTTGATACCCGACTGGCGTTTGATCATGCTTTCGCCGAGGTCGCCCAACGGCGGCAGGGACCCGAGCAGGAGGCCCATCAATGCGCCCTGCCAGATGGAAATGCTGAAGATATGATGGCCGAAGGTCTGAAAGACCCAGACGTAAAATCCGCCCATGGCCATACCGGTGAACACACTGGCGGCATAACCCTCCCAACTCTTCTTGGGGCTGAGGCGCGGAGCCATCTTATGCGCTCCGTAGGCACGGCCGATCGAATACGCGCCGGAGTCACCCGCCCATACGCAGAACATCACCAACATGAACCACCAGCCGCCTTCCGGCAGATTGCGGATCTCGAGCAGGTAGGCGCCGATCCAGCCAATGTAGACGATGCCGCCAACGGTGACGACAAAGTCGATCGCGCCCTGATCACGGCCGCGTTCGAAGGCAATCAAATGAACCGCCATTCCCAAAAGAATGGCGGCAACCAGGACAGGCTGTGCATATTCCGGCCAGAACATGCGGGCAAGGGTGACAGCTGCCACCCCACCCACAGTCACGGCCATGTTCGGCTCCAGTTTGACGCCGCGGAACAGGTTGACATATTCCCAGGCCGCCCCGATCAAAAACGTGCCCATTAAGAGATAATAAAGAATGCCGCCAACTAAAATGGCGGGCACTCCGATCAGGGCCAATCCCAGGATTGTGATTAATCGTCTACGCATTGGATCCCTGTAATTCCCCCGAGGATACCTTTCCATACCGGCGGTCACGCCCGGCGTAAGCCTCCAGCGCGCGGCGATATTCTTCCTTTCCAAAATCGGGCCAGAAGGTCGGCGTGATGTACCACTCCGAATAAGCCACCTGCCAGATGAGGAAATTGCTCACACGCAGTTCGCCCGAAGTACGGATGACGAGATCCGGGTCGGGCACACCGGCAGTGAACAGGTACTGGCTGACCAGGTCATCGGTGATATTCTCCGGGTCGATGCCGTCCTTGATCATCTTTTGGATGGCGCAGACGATCTCGTCGCGTCCGCCGTAGTTCCAGGCGATGTTCAAGACCAGGCGGTCGTTATTCTTCGTCAGGTCGATGGCGCGCAGAACCTTCTTCTGGATCTTTGGGTCGAGGCGGTCCAACCGGCCGATGTGACGCAGCTGTACGCCTTCCTTGTGGAGTTCATCCAGTTCGTGATCGATCACATCCTGCAAGATGAAGAGCAGCCCCTGAACCTCTTCCGGCGGACGACCCCAGTTCTCCGTCGAAAAGGCATAAATGGTCAGGTACTTGATCCCAAACTCAACCGTGGACCGGATGACGCGGCGCAGGTTCTCGGTACCGGCTTTATGCCCGGCCACCCGCGGCAATCCGCGTTGAAGCGCCCAGCGCCCATTACCGTCCATGATCATGGCGACATGCTGCGGCACTTTTTCCAGTGGAATGTTCAAGGGGTTCTCTGTCATATCGTCTGCTCTTTTCAATGCCCGCCCCGCATTGAAAACGATGGACTACACTTCCATGATGTCCTTTTCCTTGCGCTGGCCGAGGCTGGCGATCTCCTCTACATACTTGTCGGTCAGTTTCTGCAGATCATCTTCGCCGCGCTTGAGGTCGTCTTCCGTAATCAGCTTTTCCTTCTCATATTCGCGCAGGTCGTTATGCAGGTCGCGGCGGATGTTGCGGACCGAGACACGCGCCTCTTCCAGACGATGGTGCATGTGCTTGACCAGGTCGCGGCGGCGTTCTTCCGTCAGCGGGGGCAGGTTCAGGTGAATGACCTTGCCATCAGAGTTGGGATTCAGCCCAAGGTCCGAAACGCGGATCGCTTTTTCAATATCCTTAAGGGAACCCGCATCAAAGGGCTTGATGGTCAAGGTGCGCGGCTCAGGCGCGCTGATGGAGGCAAGGTTCATCAAGGGGGTTGGGGTGCCGTAATATTCCACCGGCAGTTTTTCGACCAAGGCGGGGCTGGCCCGTCCGGTCCGAATGCTGTTCAGGTCATCACCAAGGGATTGGATCGCGCCGTGCATGCGGGTGTCGGCGTCTTTTAATAGGCTTTTGATTTCGTCGGTACTCACGATCTTCCTCCTGAATTTAATTACAATACAAGGATACCCTAAAAAAGGGATTTAGGCTATGGGCTTGAGAGTCGCTGAAAAATTTGGAGAGACTCTCAATAAAAAATCTTCCCTCCCCTGCCGATCCGTGTTCGGAAAGGCCGGGAAGGGAAGTGATCCGCGTGTAAAAAGAACCTAGGCGGTAACGAGAGTGCCGACCTTCTCGCCGCGCAGGGCTCCCAGCAGGGCCTTGGTATCCCACAGATTCAGCACAAGGATCGGCAGGTTATTTTCCATGCACAGGGTGATGGCGGTGCTGTCCATCACTTCGAGGCGGCGGTTGAGCACGTCGATATAACTCAGGGAGTCAAACCGCTTCGCCTCGGGATTCTTCTTCGGGTCAGAGTCATATACACCATCGACCTTGGTGGCCTTGATGACCACCTGCGCGTCGATCTCGGTGGCGCGCAACGCGGCGGCGGTATCGGTCGAGAAGAACGGGTTGCCTGTTCCGGCGCCGAAGATGACCACGCGTCCTTTTTCGAGGTGGCGCACCGCGCGCCGGCGAATGTACGGCTCGGCGATGGCGCGCATCTCAATGGCCGACAGAACCCGTGTATAAACACCCTGCCGCTCGAGCGCATCCATCAAGGCCATGGCGTTCATGACCGTGGCCAGCATGCCCATGTAATCGGCCGTGGAGCGGTCCATGCCGCGCTCGAGACCTTGCTTGCCGCGCCAGAGGTTCCCCGCGCCGATGACCACCGCCACATCCACGCCCATGTCACGAACTTCCTTGATGCGGCTTGCGATCGATTCGGCCTCTTCGACATTGATGCCATACCCTGAAGAACCGCCCAATGCTTCACCGCTCAGCTTAAGCAGGATGCGTTTGTATTTCAACTCAGCCATTCTGATACCTCCAAAATCCAATAGAAAAAAAGCCAACCCGAAGGCTGGCTTTTTTGTTTACGCTTGATTCACACTTTCGCCGAGTTCCCAACGCTGGAAACGGCGGACAACCACGTTCTCACCGATCGCAGCCACGTTCTGAAGAACGAGCTTTTCGATGGTGATGGTCTCGTCGCGGATGTAGGCCTGGCGCATCAGGCAGACCTCGTCTTTGTACTTCTCGACACGTCCTTCCACGATCTTCGGCAGGACGTTATCCGGCTTGCCTTCCTCTTTGGCGCGGGCGCGGGCGATCTCCGCTTCATGCTCGAGTTCGCTGGCGGGTATCTCATCAGCGGTGATGAATTTCGGCGAGGTCGCAGCGATCTGCAAGGCGATCTCATGCGCCAGGGTGCGGAACTGTTCCGCGCGGGCCACAAAATCGGTCTCGCAGTTGATCTCGACCATCACACCCACGCGGCCGTTGCCGTGCGAGTACATCTCGACCACACCGTTTGAAGCCACGCGGTCGGCGCGCTTGGCGGCGGTGGCCATGCCTTTTTCGCGCAGCCAAT
>DAOQBX010000174.1:0-4595 GCA_035340155.1 Anaerolineales bacterium
GAAGATCATGGGTGGGCTTGCGAATCAAAATGAATCCAAGGTCTTATATGCGGCATGGGGATTGTTCGCGCATCTGACCGAAGCCATCATTGTCCAACAGGGTTGGATGATCGAATCGGAGAATCGCTATCTGTCCATCCCGCAGGAACACCTTGGAGATGCGCATCCGTGGGTACGAGCCTTCCGCCTCGCCTTCGGCATGGATGTAGAAGCCACTGTCCCGGCGTGGAAGATGCGCGGCCTGGCCTCCCTGGACCTTTATGAGCAGACGGCGATCCTCTTTGAAAAGATCATCCCGGACGACCATCGTGAAGTTATCGTGAATACGCTACAATTGATCGCACAGTTCAAGCAGGAAGATCATCCATGACCCACTTGAAAAAACGCGCCATTAAAATCCACGAGACCCTTTTGGTCGCTTTTGGCGAACCCATCTGGCGTAACCCGCTGCCCGCCATCGACGAACTGGTCTCGACCATCCTTTCGCAGAACACCAACGATGTGAACCGCGACCGCGCCTTCGAAGCCCTGCGCGCGAAGTTCCCGACCTGGGAAGCGGTGCGCGATGCTCGCGAGAGGGATGTGATGGATGCCATCCGCCCGGCGGGGCTGGCCAACCAAAAGGGACCGCGCATTCAACAGGTGTTGAAAGAGATCACCCGGGAGCGCGGCTCGCTGGACCTGCAGTTTCTGGCGGACCTGCCCGTGGAAGATGCGCGCGCCTGGTTGACGAAGTTCAACGGGGTGGGGCCGAAGACCGCAGCGATCGTTCTGTGTTTCTCGCTGAACCGCCCCGCCTTCCCGGTGGATACGCATGTCTATCGCGTCACTGGCCGCCTGGGCCTGCGCCCCGAAAAGATGACCGTGGAACAGGCGCATCCGTATCTGGAATCGGTCTTCCCGCCGGAGACGTATTATGCCGCGCACTTGAACATCATCCGCCTGGGGCGCGAAGTGTGCAACGCAAGGAAACCGCTCTGCCCAACGTGCCCGGTGAGGCATTTATGCGAGTTCAAAGACAAGACCATTTGAAAAAAGCGCTCTGCTGGTACCCATAACCCACACTCTGAAAATGGTAAAATGATTTTATGAAAGCGTTGGCGTTACCCCTGCAGACCCGTTCCCGCCCGAGAGGATTTCCCCCTGTGGCAAAGACGCTTCCGCCTGCCATCCAGCGGATCGTTTCCGAACTCAAACCTGAAAAAATCATCCTGTTCGGATCGTATGCTTATGGAACCCCCACGCCAGATAGCGATGTGGACCTGTTGGTCGTTATGCGGACCCGCGCAAAAACGATCGATCGATACGTTATGGTATCCAACATCCTCGACCCAAGAGAATTTCCTGTCGATATCATTGTCAAGACCCCGAAAGAGCTAAGGGAGGAACAAAAAAAGAAAAGCGGATTTTTCCTGCGAGAGATCATCACCAAGGGGAAGGTCTTGTATGAGCGACCTCGATAATGCGCTGGAGTGGGCGGAATACGCCGAGGAGGATTTCCTCATGGCGAAAAGCGCCCTCAGGCGCAAGAAACCGCTGACTACGGCTTCGTGTTTTCACAGCCAGCAATGCGCAGAAAAATACCTGAAGGCCCTGTTGATCTCAAAAGGGGAGGAATTTCCCAAAACTCACGATCTGGTGATACTGGACAGGTTATGTAATCAAGCCGGGGTTTTGACCGGTCTCACCAAGGAAGACCTTGGCAGGCTTTCGGCCTATGCAGTTCATACTCGTTACCCGGGCGCTCAACCCGCCCCGGAAGACGGTGAAGAAGCGCTTGAAATATCGGGTTTGGTCCGTAAGTTTGCAAGATCATTTTTAGGCAAAATATAGACATTGAAAGCCCGCGAACTTCAGGTGTGTTTCAGAGAGAACTTCATGAAAAGATCCAATTTCCTACAGTGGGAATGCAATGGTTGGATATCAGACCCTTGTCCAAGTGACTTATAACAAATTCAATTCGGTCGATCAAAAAGTAGTTTATTTCGAATAAAAATGCGGGACAGCAATTAACAATACGCACCAACCTCCAACTTGCGCTTTAGAAAGAATTTTGATGCACGGCACACCTGCAGTATATGGTGTGCTCTCTTTGGGGATTATGGAAGTCATTAGGTTCGGTAAAGGTATAATCTGCGCGATATGGAACAACCTCCCGTCAGCCTTGCTTTGGAAAAGATGAACATCCCTCACCGGGTCTTCCGGCATGAGACGCCGGTCGATTCGCTCGAGAAAGCCGCCAGTGACCGCGGCCAGCGGCCCTCCCAGATCGTGCGGACGATCCTCTTCCGTATAACGGAGGAGGATTTTGCGCTGGTGCTTGTGGCCGGGCCGGGACAGATCTCGTGGAAACTTTTGCGGAAGTTGCTCGGCAAATCACGCATTACGATGGCGACAGAACAGGAGGTGATCTCGGTCACCGGGTACCGCCCCGGCACGGTGGGGCCATTCGGGTTGACGAGACCGGTGCGGATGATGATCGAAGCGGGCGTTTTGAAAGAAGAGGAAGTGTCCATCGGGTCGGGGATGCGCGATACGGCTGTCATCCTCAAGAGCGCGGATATGAAGAAAGCGCTGGGGGATGTGGAAGTCGTGGAGTTGTTTGAGTAAAATCGTAAGGGACAATCACATTCCTGGAGAGACAATGACCTATAAACAACGTGTGATCGATTTTATGGAGATCGAGTGGGCGACCTATGTAGAGCGCTTCCAACGCCTGCCGGAATTGGATGGGTCGCAGCGTGTGCGGCGGCAGGGATATAACCGCTTCCGCGACATGCTGGCACACATCCTGGCCTGGTGGGAGGATGTGATGCCGGTCGTACTGGCGATCGCAGAGAAGCGCGAGTTCGAGCGGAAGAAGTATGACTTTGACGCCTTCAATGCCGGGGCTGTGGCGAAATATCAAGATTGGGACGAAGCCGAGTTCCTGGCTCACTTTGAGAGAACCCGTCAGAAAACCGCGGCAGACCTCAGGTCCATGAGCGAAGCGGTTTTTGAAGACCGCCGCATTCAGGGCCGGCTGAACGGGATCATCATCCACCATGCGCGCGAACACCTGGTGGCATTAAGCAAATTTCTGACGCTGGATACGCTGGAGCATGAATGGTCTGCGTATGCGGCCCGATTCGACGCCTCGGATAAAAAAGAGGAATTCCTGAAGCGGCAGGGAGCAGCGCGTTTTGAAGACTTGCTGGCGCATGCTTTTGTCTGGTGGGATGAGGGCGTGACCGCCGTGCAAGGCGCATTGAGGGAGCCGGATTTTGTTCATAAAGGTCCGGCGGATATTGATGCCTTTAATTCGGAAATCGTGGCAAAATATCAGGGGATGAGCGGGCCGGAACTGCGCACCTTGTTCGAGAAGAAACGTTTCGAACTGACCGGTTTTGTGCGCGGCCTGCCCGAAAGTGCGTTTGTGAACCCGACCATCGAGGACTGGCTCGCAGCGGATGTAGTGGAACACTTTGATGAACATGCTGTGTAGGTGACCCATGGACCATATCGTTTATATTGCGCTGGGCAGCAATCTCGGCAACCGGCTTGCGAACTTGAAGAACGCCATTGCTAACTTCACACCGCAAATGGAAGTGCAGATGAAGTCGCCGGTATATGAAACTCCGCCGTGGGGATATGTGGAGCAGCCACCCTTCTTGAACCAGGTGGCGATGGTGGAGACCTACCTGGACCCTGAAAATCTGCTGCGGCATTTAAAGCGCCTTGAGATGGTGCTGGGGCGTGAGCCGAACTTCCAGAACGGTCCGCGCCTGATCGACCTGGACATTCTGTTCTACGATGATCTGGTGCTGGATACGCCGCCGCTGGTGATCCCGCATCCGCGCATGGCGCAGCGCGCGTTCGTGCTCGTGCCGTTGAACGACATCGCACCGGATTTCATCCACCCGGTGATGGGCAAACCGGTCAGCGAGTTGCTGCTGGATGTGGACCGCTTGAACATTTCGGAATATCAGGGAAAATAAACTGCAGACGGTGAACCATCGTCTCATAGAAGAGGAACCATGCGAATTGTCAGATACAAGACCAATGAAAACGTTTCCTATGGCTGGATGCTTGAAGATAAGGTGGGGGAAGTACAGGGGAATATCTTCGGCGAATACCGCCGCCGCGAAGCCCGCACCCCGTTCAAGGAGTTAAAGATCCTTGCGCCCTGCGAGCCGAGCAAGATCATATGTGTGGGACGTAATTACGTGGAGCACGCCAAGGAACTGGGGAATGAAGTGCCGAAGGTGCCGCTCATCTTTTTGAAGCCGCCCTCCTCGATCATCGCCATCGGCGAACATATTGTCCTGCCGCCGCAATCGAAGCAGGTGGAGCATGAAGGGGAACTGGTGATCGTCATCGGCAAACAGGCGAAGAACATCATTGCCGAGAATGCCAGGGAATATATCTTCGGCTATACCATCGGCAATGACGTCACTGCCCGCGACCTGCAAAAGACCGACGGTCAGTGGACGCGCGCCAAGGGCTTCGACACCTTCTGTTCCTTCGGCCCGTGGATCGACACCGATTTCGACCCCTCTGATGCGGTGGTGACCTGCCGCGTCAACGGGCAGATGCGCCAGATGGCCTCGACCCGC
>DAOQBX010000175.1:0-4564 GCA_035340155.1 Anaerolineales bacterium
TGATGCGCCAGGAACTGGTCGAGCGGGTTCGGTGAAGCGACCAGAATGGACACGGCCGGGGAATCACCGCGTCCGGCGCGTCCCGCCTGCTGGCGCGCGCTGGCTACGGTGCCGGGGTAACCGACCATTAACGCCGCGCCCATCCCGCCAATGTCAATGCCGAGTTCGAGGGCGTTCGTGGCGACCACAGTTCTGACAGAGCCGTCGCGCAATCCCTGCTCGATCTCGCGGCGTTGATGCGGAAGATAGCCGGAGCGATAGCCCCTGATCTGACTGGCTATTTCAGATTTACGGTCGGCGGTTGAAGTGTGCAAGTGAGTCAACAGCATCTCCACGCTCCGCCGGGTACGCGCGAATACCACTGATTGCACATCGTGGTCAAACAGGTTATTCGCCAGCCGTACACTCTCGAGCAGGCTGCTCTTTCTAAGTCCCAGCGCCGAGTCAGTGACCGGGGGATTGAAAATGATGAAGTGACGTTCACCGCGCGAGGAGCCGTCGTTATCCACCAACTCGACCGATTCTTCGATAAGAGTCTCCACCAGCTCTTTGGGATTGCCGATGGTCGCGGAGGCTAGAATGAACTTGGGCGCGCTTCCATGGAACTTCGCCACACGCTTCAGCCTGCGGACGACATTGGCGACATGCGACCCGAAGACTCCGCGGTAGGTGTGAGCCTCGTCAATGACGATGAATTTCAGGTTGGAGAAGAAGTCGCTCCAGTTGGCGTGGTGCGGAAGGATGCCGGTATGCAACATATCCGGGTTGGACAGCACAATGCGGGCGGTCTTGCGGATGGATGGACGATCCTTCTGGGGAGTATCACCGTCGTAGATCGATGGTTTCAGGTCGATGATTTTCGATTGAAAGGATTCGAGGTTTGCATATTGATCCTGAGCCAGCGCCTTGGTTGGGAAGAGATACAACGCCCTGGCTTGTGGATCCTCGATCATCTTTGCAAGCACAGGCAGGTTATAAGCAAGCGTCTTGCCGCTGGCGGTGCCGGTGGCAAGGATGAGATTACGCCCCGCGCAGGCGTGATTCCAGGCAGCGAGTTGATGGGAATAGAGCAGGGAAATACCGCGGGAAGATAAGGCTGCTCGAAGCGGATCAGGCAGATCGGCGGGGAAGGGATGCGTCTGTGCGGCCCTGGCAGGGGTCGTCCGCCAAGCAAAGATGTTCGGCGCGATGTCCGGATCCTGCTTCCAAAAATTCAACAGCCTAGAGAGCATGGGAGGATTCGTCAATCAACAGCAGGCACCGACCGGCCGGCATGCAGCGAACGGAAGGTCCATGCGCCAACGGCCAGCGGAAACCAGAAGGTGACGGCGCGATAGATGAGCGTGATGACCACAGCCTGACTCCAGTTGACATTGAGCGAACTCAGCGCAATGGGCATGATGCCTTCCACAATGCCAATGCCCGAGGGTGTGGGCGAGACGATGAGAAATAAATAAGCCATTGAAAAGCCCGCAATGATGGTGCCTGCCGAAAAGGGGACTTCAAATGAAAGGAAGGCGCAGATGAGCACCAGCATCAACAGGCCCTTGTCGAAGATGCCCCACAGAACCGGGCGGATCAAACTGGATGGTTGTTCGGTGAGTCCTGAAAAGCCATCGGAGAGTTCATGCGCGAATTCATGTGCGCGGTCTTCGCTAAGGTAATTCTCCTTGCGGAAGAGATGCACGACCCAGTTGACCCCACGCGCCATTTTGGCGAGCAGGTTACCGAGTTTTTCTGCGGAACGATAACCGATATACAACACTGAGCCATACGTGGTCGCAATGGCAAATAAGAACAGGGAAGCTGAGATCTCTCCGGCATTCAGGTCGTTGCGGCGGACAAGCACGATCAACCCCAACGCCAGAACCACGAGAAACGCAGCCTGATCCAACAGCAGGAACAACGCCGCGGCCACGGTCACCTTGCCGGTGGGATGTCCGCGCCGGTGCGCTTCGGAAGCGAAGAGCGCGACTCCGCCCGCCCCGGCAGTGGGTGCCACGATATTGATGAAGTTCGCCGCTGTGGCAATACGGCTGAGAGTCAGCACATCTTCATGCACACCAAGCAGGTGAAAAATAGATTGGTACATGCGCCCGGTGGAGACGAACCACAGGATCTGGATCAGGATGGCCAGCAGGAAGAAACCCAGGTGTGTTTTTTCCAGGGTGAGCAGAATCGTCTCCAATTCACTGAAACTAAACGCCACCACAATGACCCCTAAAAACAGGAAAATCACTACAAGGAATTTCTTCATGGAGGAATTGTAACAAAATATTGAGATATCCCGCATGGCAAAGAATCCCATAAGCAAACGACCCTGCCGAAGTCAGCGGCAGGGTCGTTCAAATTGATGGTCGGTTCAGATCGCGAAATCCTCCCCATGCCAGACGCCATGATCAGGCATGTGCAAAGGCGAGCCGGAAAAATGACCGTTCATCTTTTTCTCCAACTCACCCACATGCGCGACCAATGCCGCCACTGTATCGCCGATGGTATCGGGTAACAGGTTATGGTCGAGGTCGATGGGCTTGTGCGCCTGACTCCGCAACAGCACCTGACCCGGCACGCCCACGATGACGGAATTCGGCGGCGCAGACTTGACGACCACGGCGTTGGCGCCAATACGGCTTCCCGCCCCGATCACGATCGCGCCAAGGACCTTCGCTCCGGCGCCAACCACTACATTATCTTCGAGCGTGGGGTGGCGTTTCACTTTCTCGGAACTGGTCCCACCAAGCGTCACGCCATGATACAAGGTGACGTTATCCCCCACTTCCGCTGTTTCACCGATGACGACACCCATGCCATGATCAATGAACATATTCCTGCCGATGCGCGCGCCTGGATGAATTTCAATGCCGGTCAATCCGCGTGCCAGTTGAGACAACCCGCGCGCAAGGAGTTTGAGTCCGCTCCCCCAAAGTTTGTGAGACAAGCGATGGAGCCAAATGGCATGCAGGCCGGGGTAGAACAGCAGCACTTCCAATATATTCCGCGCCGCCGGGTCGCGGTCCAGCACAGATTGAACGTCATCGTGGATCGTTTTGAACATTACCAACTCTCAAACCGCCGGGATGGGATACAGCCCCATCCCGGCCTTTAAAAAAATTAATTATCGACCAGGTCCGCAAATAACGCCGTGGATAGATAGCGTTCGCCAAACGAAGGAATGATGACCACGATCAATTTACCTGCATTCTCTGCCCGGTTGGCTACCTGCATTGCCGCCCATGTCGCCGCGCCGGAGGAGATGCCCACCAACAGGCCTTCCTCGCGCGCCAGGCGGCGGGCGGTCTGAAAGGCGTCCTCCGCTTTTACACGGATGATCTCATCATAGATCTTTGTATTGAGAATATCGGGCACAAAACCCGCGCCTATGCCCTGAATGGGATGCGGTCCTTTTGCCCCGCCAGAAAGAACAGGAGACGCATCAGGCTCGACGGCAATGGCTTTGAATGACGGCTTCCGGGCCTTGATGATCTCGCCCACGCCGGTGATCGTCCCGCCGGTGCCAATGCCTGCCACCAGGTAATCCACCTTGCCGTCGGTATCGCGCCAGATCTCTTCAGCGGTCGTCTTGCGATGGATCTCCGGGTTGGCGGGATTCTTGAACTGCTGTGGCAGGAAGTATTTTTTAGGGTCCGAAGCGACGATCTCTTCCGCTTTTCGGATCGCGCCGCCCATGCCATCCGGGCCGGGGGTCAACACCAGTTCCGCGCCATAGGCTTTGAGCAGCATGCGACGTTCCTTGCTCATCGTCTCCGGCATGGTCAGGATGAGTTTATATCCGCGTGCAGCAGCGACCATCGCCAGCGCAATGCCGGTATTGCCGGATGTCGGCTCGACCAGAACTGTTTCCTTGCTAATCACTCCGGCCTTTTCAGCGGCGTCGATCATCGAAAAGCCGATGCGGTCTTTCACACTGTGGGCGGGGTTGAAAAACTCCAGTTTGGCAGCCACTTCGGCTTTGGCCCCTTCGGTGACACGGTTCAGCCGTACGAGCGGGGTATTACCGATCAGTTCTGTTACATTGCTTGCGATCTTCATGTTAAGACTCCTTTAGTATGAATGGTTGAAATAAAAAAAACGGCTGTCTGCCTGCTGAAATAATTTCAGCATTGGCATCCGATGGCAAATTCAATAAACTGGACAGGCCAGTTTGGTGAAAATGCGGGGCTCAAGCCCACCGGATGCGGCAGTCAGCCGTTGATTCTCTGGGAAAATCGGCGGTGGTTTAGAGACCCCGCCGGGTACACATGCAGTTGTGCATCTTGAACATATCCTTATTGAAACGTTGAAATGGAATTTTCTTACCAGTCTTTAACCGGTCACATCCGCGATCGTGGTCTTCTCCAGTTTGTTCGAGACATAATCCCGGACATCCTTGAAGACCTTGGTGAGTTTCTTTTCTTTCTCAATCGGCGTGGACTCATAAAAATTCTCACTGACCGATTCAGTAGGGGCAAGGGCGCCATCAAATAAACGGATCACATCGGCAAGCGGAATTTGTTCGGGCCGCTTCGCCAGTTGATATCCGCCTTTCTGTCCCTTGGCGCTGCGC
>DAOQBX010000176.1:0-4561 GCA_035340155.1 Anaerolineales bacterium
CGTTTCATAGCGGTTGGTGATGCGGACATCGTTTACACTGAAGGTGGTTTCAAAGGGATGCGGGGCTTTATCCTGGCGGCCGCGGCTGAAGTCATAACCGAACTTGGTGATGATGCTCTCGCCGAAATCCCACACTTTCTTCTCATTATATTTCCTGTTCAGGAAATCATCCTTGACCTGCCTGGTCTCGCTGATGGCCTTGATCAACGCCACCTGTTTGGGACGCAGGTTGCCGAATATCTCGCGCACCTCGGCGGTCTTCATACCCGGTTCGAAGTCATCCAGCAACACGTCATAAGGATGGTCAGCGGGAGGGAAGAAGGAGATATACTTCTTGACCAGTTCCACATTCTTCTCAAGATAGGGTTGGAAGATGGAAAAGTCCGATTTGCCTTTCGCCTCCACCCAAGCATTGAACCCCTTCGTCCCGGCAATGGCCTGCTCGGCCACAAAATCCGGCGGCACACGCTTGGCCTTGTCATACGTACGGGCAGCCACACGGATCATCGCGCCTTCGTCAGTATCGGGGTCGGGGAATTCCTTCTTAAGATCTTCTAGCAAAATGCCCACTTCATCGGCTGTGAATTTTTCCTGGGCAATACGGCCCAAGGTGGCGAGCTGCTGCCCGCGCGCCTCACCGCCGCCGGGAGGCATATTCACCTGCTGGTCCCACCCCAAAACACTGGCGGCGTGACCGATATCGGAAACCTCGCCGAGGACCTCTTTTAACCGATTCAACTTCTCTGACATGGTTTTCTCCTATTTTTTCTTTTGAAATAAAAGAGCCGCTTCCAACGGGACCGGAAATCAATTCCGTGCCCTGGCCTGACCTACGCTTGGAACTTCGCGCAATCACCCACGATTTTATCGTAAAGTGCGGAAGGCCATCTTATGGACATTTGTGTTTCGTGCCATCGCCATCGACCGTGATGTAGATGGTTTCGCCTTCGCGCACATCCACCGTTTGGATCTCCGGCTCACCCGGCAGGAACATATCGAAGATCGTGTAAACGCCCGGGTCCACCTGCGATTCATTCAGGTATTTGGAGTTGGTGAAGAGGTTATAAAGATAAATATCGCCGGGCTCTACAACCACATCATGCTCGGTGCAGTTCTTGATATAAGCAGGTTGGGGCCACTCGGTGAAGGTGAAATCGGGAACGAAGGTCAGATCTCCATCCAATTTTGAGAACTCGGTCATGATAGATACCCAGCCGGTGCGATCCGAATCTGGAACCTGAACCTGGACCCACTTGGAGAGCACATCCTGTCCGATAATTTCAGTACTCTCCCCTTTATATAGAACGCCAACCCGGTCGTATTCCGTGCCCGGGCCGCGCCGAATGTAAAGGTTGCCCTTGACGGCGGTGATGGTCACTATAGGTTGCAGCGTAGGAGGGATCTCTGTGGCAGCAGGAGCCGCTGTCGGCGTGGGACGAGGCGTGCGTGATTGTTGCGGGGTGACGGTCGGTTGGGAGGGCGTGTCCAGACCCGGAGATATGAATCCGACTCCCGGTCTTCTGGCGGCAAAACAACCCTGCGTAAATACGAGGAGGAGCAGGGCAAAATAATATTTCTTCATGGCAATTATTCGTAGCGCAGGGCTTCGACAGGTTCGAGATTGGCGGCGCGGCTGGCGGGATAAATACCAAAGAACAGGCCGATGATCGCGGAGAAACTGGTCGAAAGGACAATGGCATCCGTCCCAACGATGGGAACGAAATTGTTCCCGGTGGCGATTGCCACCCGGCCCACAACATAGGCGATCAGCCACCCGAACATGATCCCAATAACGCCGCCGATGAGACTAAGCAATGACGACTCGGTCAGGAATTGCAGGAGGATGTCCCGCTTGCGCGCCCCAAGGGCCTTGCGCAGACCGATCTCGCGCGTGCGCTCCGTAACCGAGACCAGCATGATGTTCATAATGCCAATGCCGCCCACAAGCAAGGAGATGCCCGCAATGCCGCCGAGGAAGATGGTCAGCACACCGGTGATGGTGGCAAAAGTGGAAAGAAAATCCTGTTGGGTGAACACGGTAAAGTCGTCAATGCCGATCGGGGTGCGATGGCGGGTGCGGATGATGTTGGAGACTTCCTCCGAAGCCGTTGGAACCGCTTCTGCTGAAATGGCCTGGATGAAAACAACATCCACTTCGTCACGTGTGGAACGTTTGATCAGGCGGGCCTGGGCGGTGGTGAATGGGATGTAAGCGCTGTTATCTTCACTGCCAAAAGCGCCGCCGCCTTTCGCAACGGTCACACCAATGACACGGAAGGGCTGCCCTTCGATGCGGATCGTCTCACCGACCACGCCGTCTGGATGGCCGAACAACGTTGTCGCTGTTTCAGGCCCAAGGATAACCACAGACATGCGGCCAAGGATGTGCTCTTCGTTAATGGGCTCACCTTCCGCCAACTCAAGATTGCGGACGGAGAAATATGCAGGAGTGATACCGGAGATCGAAGTGGAGGTCTTCTCGCCTGCATAGGTCAATTGTCCGTTACCCTGAATGGCCGGGGCAACCAACTCCACGGAAGGCGCGGCAAATGGGTCGGCAATGGCCTCAGCATCACTCAAGGTCAGCGGCCGGTCGTTGTTGCCGCTGCGCTGTCCGCCTCCGGGGCCGCCGCCCGGCCCGCCATCGGGTGAACCGCTGAATACGAAAAGAAGGTTCGTTCCAATACTGGAGATCGAACCGGTGATGGAGGCTTGCGCGCCATTTCCCACCGCCAGCATGGCGATAACCGCAGCCACGCCGATCACGATGCCAAGCACCGTGAGGCCGGAGCGCATCTTGTTCCCGTTCAAACTTTCAAGTGCTTCAAGGATCGCCTGGGCAATGCTCATTTCTTCATTCCTGTACGTTCTTCTTCAGACAGATCCAGTTCCCCATCGCGCAAACGGATGACGCGCTGGGTCTGTTCTGCGATCTTTGGGTCATGGGTCACAATGATCAAGGTGGTACCGCGCTCCTTGTTCAGGCTGAGCAGCAGGTTCATGATCTCTTTGCCCACTTTTGAATCCAGGTTGCCGGTCGGCTCATCGGCCATGATGATGGCGGGGTCGTTCACCAATGCACGGGCTACGGCCACGCGCTGCTGCTGACCGCCGGAGAGTTCATAGGGGCGGTGATGCATACGATCCTTCAGCCCGACCGCTTCCAGCGCTATTTGAGCGCGGGCCTTGCGGCCTTCCATCAGCCCGGCATAACGCAGGGGCAATTCCACATTCCCAATTGCGGTAAGGCGGGAAAGCAGGTTGAAACTCTGGAACACGAATCCCACTTTGCGATTACGAACGCTGGCGAGCTGGTCATCGTTCATCTGACCGACGGACTCACCATCCAGAATATATTCGCCGGATGTGGGCCGATCCAGGCAGCCGAGCGTATTCATCATGGTGGATTTCCCGGAGCCGGACGGCCCCATGATGGAAACGACCTCTCCGCGCCCGATCTGAAAGGACACACCCCGCAGGGCCTGCACTTCGATCTCACCCATCTTATAGGTCTTTGTTAGTTCACGCGCTTCGATCACCAAGTCCATATCATCCTCCGAATGGACCTCCGCCGAAGGATGGCGGGTTCAGGATGATCGGATCGCCTTCGACCAGATCGCCGCCCGCCAGCACGCTGGACGTATCTGACGAAGCGCCCAAAGTGATCTTGACAGGCACCGGCTGGTTATCCTTCAACACATATACGACCCGGTTGCCATCCACAAGCCGCACGGCGCGGTTGGGGATCAGGACCACATCCTTTACTTCCTGCACGACCACATTGACCGCGGCGGTCATACCGGGCTTCACCAGTTCATCCGCATCGGTCAACTCGATGGTGACGGTGAAACTCACCACACCCTGAACGGTCTCGCCGGCCTGACCAACCTGCACGACCTTGCCATGATATTCTGTGTTAAGGATGGCATCGAAGGACAAAGTGGCAGCCTGCCCGACCGCGACACTGTTGATATCCACTTCCGATACTTGCACATCCACCAGCAGGCTGGAGAGATCGTCCACACGGAAGCCGATCGTGCCGGTGGTGACCTGATCTCCAGCGGAGGGATTGGCCTGGGTGATGGTCCCGTCAAAGGGAGCGATGAGACGCGCAAGGTTCAACGTCGCCTGCGCCGCATCGACCCGGGCCTGCGCTGACGCGACCTCCCCGGAATCCGGGCCCTTCAAGAGACGATCATAATTACGGCGTGCATCGTTCAGGCGCGACTCTGCCAATGCGAGATCCTTATCGGCCTGATCGATGGTGTCCTGGCTCGGGAAGCCTCGGTATTGTTTGATCTTCAACTGGCCGAACTCGTAATAGGTCTCGGTGATGTCGATCTTGCCGTTCAATTCCATGCGCCAGTTGTAGGCTTTTTCATAAGCCTTCTCGGCCTGGTCAACGGATTTCTGCGCTTCAAGCAGGGCCGTATCGGAATTGAGCAAGTCGTCCAACGATTGTTGGGCGCTGATCAGATCCGCTTCTGCCAGAATGATGCTTTGATTGAGGGATGCTTTGTTCAAATCTGCAAGAACCCCGCCTTCCGAAACCTGGTCACCA
>DAOQBX010000177.1:0-4555 GCA_035340155.1 Anaerolineales bacterium
CGTCACAAACCGCAAGCCGGTCCGAACCACGAATGCACACGACGACCCCCGCTTCTACTCGAACGTTGAGGCGATCACCGGGTTGAGCACACAGTCCCTGTTGGGGATTCCGCTCATCACCAAGAACAAGGTGGTAGGGGTGTTGGAGGCGCTTAATAAACACCGTGGAAAATTCTCTGAAACGGACGAATCCATGCTGCTGGTGCTGGGAGCACAGGCGGCAGTGGCCATTGAGAATACCCGCCTCTTCCAGCAATCGGACCTGATCTCCGAGTTCGTCCATGAACTTCGCACACCCCTTTCCTCTTTGAGCACCGCCACTTACTTGCTGCTGCGGCCGGAGATGTCGCAGGAGCAGCGCGACCAGATCATCACCAATATTCATAACGAGACCATGCGCCTGAACGCGCTGGCCTCATCCTTTCTCGATCTGGCCCGATTGGAATCGGGCCGGGTGCAATACCGCAAGACAGTTTTCAGCCTGGCCGACCTGATGTACGAATGCAAGGATGTCATGTCCTCTAAGGCCTTGGAAGAAGATATTCAATTGCGAGTCGAATCGCCCGATGGCCTGCCCCTGCTGGACGCCGACCGGGATAAGATCAAACAGGTGCTGTTAAACCTGCTGAGTAATGCCATCAAATACAACCGCCCCAAGGGGACGGTCATGTTGAGGGCGGAAGCGCGCGAGAACGACGCCGCTATCTATGTTCAAGATACCGGGATCGGCATCCCGGAGGAAGCGTTGCCGCATTTATTCCAAAAATTCTATCGCGTCCGCGAGCATGAAGGACGCACATCCGGCACAGGGCTGGGACTTTCCATCTGCAAGCAGATCATCTACGGCCACGGCGGGCGGATCGAGGTCCGCAGCAAGATGGGGATCGGCACGGTCTTCATGCTGTCTCTGCCGCGCACCAACAAACCCATGCCCCGTGAAGGGGTGACCGGGGAACTGAAACGAATCGTCAAGAAACCCTGAATTGACTATTTTGCCCGGTGATTGTACACTTGGCAAACTTGATCTGAAATTATTCTTTGGAGGAAGCGAAGATGACGCAATTTCAATTTGTGATGCGCTCGGGACCCACCCCGGGAGTTACTTTTCCGCTGGAAGGGGAGCAGCTCACCATTGGCCGCGACTCGAACAACGGCGTAGCGATCAACGATGCGGAAATATCCCGCAAACATGCGCGACTCATGTTTCAGGGCGGGAAGTACGTGCTCGAAGACCTTGGCTCTACCAACGGAACCTTTGTGAACGGCCAGCGCCTCACCGGACCTGTGGTCTTGAAATCAGGTGATGTGATCTCCCTTGGTGAACAGATCGTATTAATGTACGATGCGATCGCCTCTGACCCAGGCGCGACTGTGGCGGTCTCACGCAAAGCGATCCAGACCCCGCCGGTTCAACCTGCTGCAGCTCCCGCACCATCCTATTCGCCTCCTCCTGCCGCGGCCTATTCATCCATGCCTGCACCTGCGCCTGCCAAAAAGACCAACCTGACGCCTATTATCATCGGCGTTGGAGCATTGCTTTTCATCTGCGTTTGCGCCGGGTTCTTCTGGTGGGTGGATGCCACCTACCGCTGGTGCACCTTCTTCCCGTTCATTTCCGGTTGTTAAGCAAATCTTTCCGACATCCCGCGAGCGTAGCTCGCGGGATGTTTTGTTTTAATGGGAATAAAAACGGTTATACTGTAAAAACTTCGGCCCGGATTCTTGGAATACTTTCCCATACACTTTAATTCGAAACGGACCCATCCTCATGAACTCCCAACCCACATCCACCTCCCCAACCTGGGGTACGAATACCAAGCTGGTCGTCGCGCTGGCGGTCATGGTGGTCGTTGGCGCGCTGCTGGTCAAGCTCCAGTTCATCATTACGCCGCTGGCGATCTCACTTGTGCTTTCCTACCTGTTTCACCCCGTGGCAGGATTCCTCCAGCGCAGGTTGAGGTTTTCGTGGAATGCCTCGGTGGCGGTCATTTACTTTGCTCTGCTGATCCTTCTACTGGGACTGCTGACTCTTGGTGGCGTGGGATTAGTGCAGCAGATCCAAAGCCTGGTTACCATCGTACAGGATGCGCTTCGCAATTTGCCGCAGATGATCGAAAACATTTCGGGGCAGGTTTACCAATTCGGCCCGTTCAAACTTGACTTCAGTGCTCTGGACCTGAATGACCTTAGCAGTCAGGTGTTGGGCATGGTACAGCCGTTATTAAGCCGCACCGGCACACTGCTTGGCACGGTGGCGGGCAGCGCCGCCAACTTTTTCGGCTGGACATTGTTCGTTATCCTCGTTTCCTATTTTGTGCTGGCTGAAAGCGGCGGATTGCGTGACCGCATTATCACGGTTGAGATTCCTGGATACAAAGATGATATTGCCCGCCTCAGCCGCGAATTAGGCCGCATTTGGAATGCCTTCCTGCGCGGTCAGATCATCATCTTCGTGCTGACGGTCATCACTTACTCCATCGCCTTGAGTCTGTTGGGTGTGCATTATGCCGTCAGTCTTGCCTTTCTGGCCGGGCTGGCACGCTTTGTTCCTTATGTGGGGCCAGCCATCAACTGGGGCATCCTTGTTATTGTTTCGTATTTTCAGGTCTTCAAATTGTTCGGGTTGTCGCCGCTGAATTACACCCTGCTGGTGCTGGTGATCGCCCTGGTCATCGACCAGATCTTCGATAACATTGTTTCGCCGCGTATCCTTTCAGACGCGCTCAAAGTTCACCCTGCCGCTGTGTTGGTGGCCGCCATTGTCGCTGCCAATCTATTCGGCATCCTTGGCGTGGTAGTGGCCGCCCCAAGCCTCGCAACGGCAACCCTGCTCTGGCAATACACCATGCGAAAAATGCTGGACCTTGATCCCTGGCCCGACAAGGAGACCCACCAGCCGCCGCCGCCGCCCGGCTCGCGTTTGATGGTGATGATACGCCGCTTCCTTCGCAACCTAGGCCTGAGATTCAAAAAGGGAAATTAACCTCCCCGATGCTTTTATCCAAAACTTCCAATAGGAGATACCCATGAGCAACAACAACCAAGACCCCCGCACCGAGACCCTTGCCGAGACCGAGAACTTCATGGCCTGGCGCGCCGAAGAACCCGATGGCGAGACCACCTATCACATCGAGATCAACAACGTCACCGTGCATTTCTTCCAGGAGGAATGGACGGAGTTCCTGCAGCTCGTTCGTGCGTTGGGCAAGTAATCGTTTGGAATGACAGCCACCATGCATGGTGGCTGTCATTTTTTAAGATCATGAAGAAATTGCAAAACTCCATCATCGACGTGCCCGGCATCGAAGTGGGGCACGCCCAGAATAAAAAAGCGCTTACCGGCTGTACGGTTATCCTTTGCCGGAAGGGAGCCGTTGCCGGTGTGGATGTGCGCGGCGGTGCGCCCGGCACCCGCGAAACCGACCTGCTCGACCCCGGAAAGATGGTGCAAAAAGTACATGCCATCCTGCTTGCGGGCGGATCTGCCTATGGGTTGGACGCGGCTTCAGGGGTGATGCGTTATCTGGAAGAGAATCAGGTTGGGTTTAAGACTCGCGAAGCGCTGGTTCCCATCGTGCCTTCTGCGATCCTGTACGACCTGGACCTTGGAGATCCCAAGATTCGACCGGATGCGAAGATGGGCTATCAGGCCTGTTTGAATGCTTCATCGAAGGAGACCTCTGAGGGCGTGGTGGGCGCCGGGATGGGCGCGAGCATAGGCAAAATGCTGGGGTACAAGCAGGCTATGAAGTCGGGGATCGGAAGCGCAAGCATTCAACTCGGCCGGGGGATTGTAGTGGGTGCGATTGCCGCAGTGAACCCGGTTGGGGATGTTTATGACCCGGTTACAGGCGAGTTTGTGGCGGGGATTCGCACAGCAAAAAAGACTTTGGAATGGATGAAGTTGGCCTCGCGCCTGCCGATGATCATGAGAAATACCGTGATCGGCGCCGTAGCGGTCAATGCAAATTTTTCAAAGGCCGAGATGACCCGCGTGGCGCAGATGACGCACGACGGCATGGCGCGCGCCATCCGACCGGCGCATACGCAATTTGATGGAGATACGATCTTTGCGCTCGCCACCGGCGGCAAACGCGCCGACCTTTCCACAGTGGGCGCTTTCGCCGCAGAAGCCTTTGCGTTGGCGATTGTCCGCGCTGTGCGCGCGTCCGTTTCGGCGGGCGGACTTCCCGGCCTGGCTGTAAAATAGGTGCAATGATTACAAAACAACACTTTGGACGGATTCTGGGCGGCAGTATTGCGGGGGGCATTATTTCTTTGACCCTGGCGATGGAGTTCTTTGATCTCAGCACACGCGCCCTGATCGACAGGTGGTTCCTGGTGCTTGTGCCAGCGGCCGCTTTTGCCGTCTGCCTGATATTTCTGATGCCCGCGTTGGAAAACAATGTTGCCAAAGTTTCGAACCGCGCCCGTTGGCTGATTCTTCTTTCCGCGCTTCTTGCCTCATTCTTCCCGGCACTCGTTACACGTTTCCCGTTCTTTCCCGCGCTCTTCATTTTTTCTATTCTGCTCATTGTTCCAGCCGCTTCATCTA
>DAOQBX010000178.1:0-4551 GCA_035340155.1 Anaerolineales bacterium
ATTGGCGATGGCGCTTGTAACCTCGCCCGACCTGATCATCCTGGATGAACCCACATCTGCTTTGGACCTGTTGACTCAGGCGAATATCATGAACGTTCTCAAGCGCATCAAACATGAACTTGGGACTTCTTTCATCCTGATCACGCATGACATTGCCACCTCAAGCGAACTTGCGGATGAGGTGGCAGTCATGTATGCCGGTCAGATCGTGGAGACGGGCGATGCGCGGGATTTTTTCCCTGCGCCTTTGCATCCCTATTCCCAGATGTTGATGGCAAGTGTGCCGCGCCTGCGCAGCGATTCTGATCCGATTTTTATTATTGGCCAGCCGCCAAGTTTGATGACGCCACCACAAGGATGCCGTTTTGCTGCGCGTTGCCCGTTCCGGTTTGGGAGATGCGATGAAGAACCGCCTGTCACACACAGGGGTAGGCGCAAGGTCAAATGCTGGTTGCATGCTTGAGCATCTTTGGAAATAACCCCAATAAAAAAACTCGGTCAGGGGTTGACCCTGACCGAGTAGACTGCAATGCGTCAAGTTATGCTGCGGTACGGTCCAATGCGCGGAAGCGGTGGATGAAATAGACCGCGAACCCGAACAGAACGATCGCGTTGGCTTGGTGGATAAGGGCGATGGTGATGTTGACGTATGAGAGGATGGTCAGAACGCCCAGCGTGATCTGCAAGGCCACCACACCGATCAACCACTTGAGCCCGGTCAGAATCTCGGAAGGGTATTTTAGATTTTTAACGATGTAGAAAGCGCTGACCACGAGGATAAGGCCCACCCAGGCGAACCAGCGGTGGATGAACACGATGGTCTGCGGGGTCTCAAGCGGGGCCAGCCAGGTGGTGAAGAGATTGGGCGGGAACCATTTTCCGAACATGAGCGGCCAGGTATCTGAAACGTGACCGGCTTTAAGTCCGGCGGTCATGCCGCCGTAGGAGATCTGGATGAGCAGCACCACCGTCGACCAGAAGGCAAAGTTGGAAGGCAGTGACCAATTGACTTTTTTGCCTGTATCATGGAAACCGTATTTATGGCCGAAGGCCGTCCAGGTAGCAAGGCCAAAGAGAGACAGAGCCAGCAAGAGGTGAGCCGTGAGGCGGAAGTGACTCACTGCCGGGCGGTCGACCAATCCGCTGTAGACCATCAGCCAGCCCATCACGGCCTGCCCGATGAAGAGAATTCCCATCACGAAGTACATCCCGAATTCCTTGAACGGAATGGTCTTGCGGAAGAGGAAATAGAAAACAGGCAGCGCATAGAAGAGACCGGCAAAACGGGCTACGTTGCGGTGAATCCATTCCATGTAGAAGATGAACTTGTATTCTTCCAGGGTCATGCCGCTGTTGATCTTAATGAACTCAGGGGTCAGTTGGTATTTGGCAAATTCCTCTTCCCACGCGGCTTGGCCAACAGGCGGCATGGCGCCGCTGATGGGATTCCATTCCACAATGGAGAGGCCGGAGCGGGTAAGGCGCACGAACCCGCCAAAGATGACGAGAAAAGCGACGACAAAGGCAAAGACGAACAGCCAGTTCATCACGGCTTTATTTTGAGTTTTAGGCATGAGTGATTCTCCTCTTCGAAATCGGCGGGATTATAGCATGCGGATTTTCAGCGCCCTTCGGACTTTTGTCACAAATTCCGACTCGTTTTGTCACCTTGGGTTTCAGCCTTTGATTAAAACGATCTGGCTTTGCGGGCCGCCGAGATAAATTGCTCCTTTGTCTGTCAATACAACATCTTCCTCCAAACCGATATACCCGTAATTGGGAACAGCCAACCCCGGTTCAAGCGTATATACCTGGCCGATCTCAAGGGTCTGGTTGGGGGAATCGCCGTATTTCTCCCATTGCGGTCCGAGCAATGCGCCGCCATCATGAGCCACACGTCCGAGTTGATGACCGAGGGCATATTTGTATTCAGGATAGCCTGAATCCACGACGATCTCACGTGCAATCGTATCGATGGAATTGCCGGTGGTGCCGGTCTGCATGGCTTCGCGCGACCGTTCAATGGCGGTGCGGATGGTGATGAACCCGCGCTGGACTTCAGCCGGCGCTTCGGTTTCGCCTTCGCGCAGCACATACGCCACGCGTTGAATGTCGGAGCAGTAGTCTTCCCACTTCACGCCGAAGTCAAAGTGGATGACATGTCCGCGCTCGATCTTGATCTCTGAGGGACCGTTGTGCCCGACCACTTTAAGTGGTCCGGAATTCACGGCGGGGTTGTTCTCGCGCGGCCAAGCGTAGCCGACGCCATATTCCTTCATCAGGGCGTGCATGTAATTGGCCACGTCGATCTCGGTCATGCCGACCTTGATGAAGTCGAAGGTTCTTCGATAGATCTCTTCTGTGATCTCAACCGCTTTTTGGATGCGGTTCAGTTCAGATTTGGTCTTGCGTCCGCGCATGGCGTTGATGACCGGCTCGGCGCTGATGAGTCGATTGGGGTAGGGCGTGCCTGCCAGGTATTGGATCAGGAATTCGTACATGGAATGGGTCAGGCCGTCAGCGTGGACATTGTTCGGGGACGTGTTAACCGCTATCTGGTCGGGGTTGAGGCGGGTGATGGCCTCCCGCAGCACAACGCTGATCGATTCGTCATATCCAATGACTTCATCAAAAACGTTCAAACGAACCAGCGCTTCTTTTTCGAGGTTGCCGACCACTGCGATCTTGTTACCGTGTTTTGTGAAAATGAGCGCCGAATGCCAGGTCAGGTCATTCTCGCCGATGAGGAAACTCAGCACAGGGTCGCGTACGCCGCTGGTCTCGCGTACAAAAGTGAGCCAGAGGTCGATGTTCTGCTCCTTGAGGATCTCAATGGCTTGGCCGATTTTTTCTTGAATGAGGGACATGGGTTCTCCTTTATGGGAATTGATCATGGACAATGGATCATAAAGAACTTTGATCGATCATCGTCTTTGGTTTATCGTTTGAGCGTACGCGGATCTTTGACGAGAAAGGTCAGGATGCCCACCATGACCAGTGAGAGGACGGTGGAGATCATGAAAGTGGGGAGGAAGCCTGCTGCGTCAACGATCCAACCGCCAATGATAGGTGCGATGATGGTGGCGGGGGCGGTTAGGGGTTGTGAGAGGCCGATGTAAATTGGACGTTCCAACTCGGTGCCGAAATCCACGGTCATGGTCATGCCGATCGTCCAAATGGAGACATTCGCCATGCCGGTCAGGATGAAGATGGGGTAGAACCAAACGATGGACGTTGCGTTCCATGCGAGGATGGCGCTGAAGAAAGCCGCGGCTGCCCCGATGATAAGCATGGTACGATGACCGATCCGGTCGCCGATCCAACCCATGCTGATATTGGCGATGGTCTGTGAAATGGTCAATGTGGCGGTGAGATACCCGGCGATGACCTCGGTCATGTTGAACTCGCGCAGGGCATAGATGATGTAGAACGAGAAACCCATTGTGGCGAATTGGGAGAGGATGCGCGCGCTGAGGAACCAATTGAAATTTCTATCGCTTCTCAACACCTTTTGAGCGTCATCCCAGAAATGGGTCTTTTCCTTCGGGATGATCTTCTCTGTGTCTTCTGGCTCGCGTGTGGCGGCCAACGCCAGCCAGGATAGGGTAAAGAAGATACTGGCGATGAAAAAACAGATCGCAAAATCCCAGGGGGCGTCGACATAATTGAGCACATATCCCGCGCCGATGGCGGAGATGCTGATGAACAGATTCGCCAGCCCGGCTTGCAAGCCGAAGAAGGTGCCACGCGAATCCGGCGGCATGATCTTGGAGATCATCGAAGTCCATGCGTTGGCGGTCACTCCGCCGCCGAGTCCCTGCCACGTTAGCAGCAGGAAGGTCAACGCAAGACCGAGGTTGCGGCTGATGAGGGGCAACAAAAGGGCTACGATGGCAAACCCTAAAAAGGGGACACGTTCGTGGATGGTTGTCATTAGGACCGTGCGTTTATACTGGCGCAGGCGGGAGACGTGACTGGCGGTAAATAATTGCGGGAAGAGCCATCCGGCAGAGTGTATGGCTGGAACCAGCCCGATCAGCGTGGCGGAGTCGGTCATGGAAGCGACGAAGAGCGGGAGCATGGTCCCGAAGGAAGCAAAACCGAGCGCAGCACCGAACAGGCTTCCATCCCACAGGTTGACTGTCAGATTATGTTTGAGGTTATTTCTAATATTTTGTTCAAGCGGTGTCAGCATGGAATGGATTTTACCTTATCAAAAAATCCTGCAATTTTTATTCGGCAAAACCCGCTTGAATATTAGCCTTGACAAACCCTCCCGCATTGGTCTAAAATAAAAACGAACGTTCGTTCATTTTTATTTGGAGATATTCATGGTTGATGAGACCCAGACCAAAGGCGGGCGCACCCGTCTGCAAATCGAAGATGCCGCTATTGAGTTGTTCATCGAACAGGGCTACCACGCCACCTCCATGCGCCAGATCGCGGATCGCGCAGACCTGGCGCTGGGTGGGATCTATAACCACTTTAAGAGCAAGGATGAGATCTTCGAAGCCGTTATTGTGGATAAGCATCCCTACAAGAAGCTGCTGC
>DAOQBX010000179.1:0-4540 GCA_035340155.1 Anaerolineales bacterium
TCATTCGTTCTCCGTATCCAGGGGCATTTTGGGAGGTGACATGCCCTCCCACGTTACTGGAAAAGTAAAGTTAAAAGCAAGGCCGTCCGGCAGGTTCTCGGCCCACATCTTTCCGTTGTGCGCTTCGACGATGCCTTTACAAATGGAAAGGCCGAGTCCGGTTCCGGTCACCTTTTCAGCGGCGGTGGTGCGGAAGAATTTGTCGAAGATGCGCTCAAGATTTTCTTGTGGCACCTGCGGACCCTGATTGCTGACGATCACATGGATCGCATCGCCTTCGACAAAAGCGCGCACGCGAATGACGGATTTCTCCGGTGCATATTTCACGCTGTTGCTGATCAGATTCGTGAAGACCTGTTCCATCTGCACGTAATCCACCGGAACGAGCGGCAAACTCTCGGGTACATCCACCTCAATACGATGCTCGCCCGCCAGACGTTTCATGCGCGCCAGTACACTGCCGACGATCTCCGTTAGGATATTCCATTCGCGTTTTGGTTTGAGCACCCCTGCTTCGATGCGTGACATATCCAGCAGGTTTCCGACCAGCATATTCAAGTGATCGGCTTCGTCATCAATGGCGGCAACCAGCTCCGGCCTCGCAGCGGAATCCCAACCAACCTCATTGCTTCTTAAGCTGGAGGCTGCCGCTTTAATGGTGGAAAGCGGCGTTCGCAGTTCGTGCGAGACCGAAGACAGGATCGCAGACTTCAACCGGTCGCTTTCTTCGAGGACTCTGGCGCGGGACTCCGCCTGCGAAAGACGCGCGCGTTCAAGTGCAAGAGCGCCCTGGCTGGCAAAGGTCTGTAACAGGCGCTTCTCATTCGACGTTAGAGCGGCCGCCCTCCAGAGCCGGATCTCCCCGAGCACTCCGCGCGCCACTTGAATGGAAATCGTCCATTCTGGCGGACGGTCTGGCAGGTTGGGTTGCGGGTATTGCACGACCAAAGGCTGGGCAGCGGTAATATTCAACTCCACCTCTTCCCCCTGCGCAACTTCCTGGATCTGCCGGACGAGTTTCTCTGCAATAGCATGCGCGTCCTGCAACCCTGCCAGTACGGTGCTCAGTTCATACAGCTGAATGGCTTCGCGCTCACGGGCGGTGGCGGCTGCAAGGCTGGCCTGCATGCGCCCGACCAGCTGGCTAATGACGATCGCCACGATCAGGAAGATGACGAGAATCACCACATCCGTGGGGCGGTGGACGTTCAAGTTGTAATAGGGTTTAATGAAAAAATAATTGAAAGTAAAGAAGGTCGCAAAAGCGCTGGTGATCCCCGGCCCAAGCCCCCAATAAGAGGTGATGAGCCCCAGCGGGATCAAATACAAAAGCGCGACCAGGGTCGTATCGAGGACTTCGCGTAGTGTGAAGAGAATACCGGTGACCAGCGCGATCAAGCCAAACGCCAGTAGATATTGAGTGGAACGGGCGAATACATTTATATTTCGCATCGAGTGGAATCGATTATACCTTTTTGGAACAGGCCGGGGAGTACAATAAGCCCAGGAGACTACAATGCAGAAGCAGGCCCCTTCATCCATGCACGAACGCCCTGTGGAGATTTTGCAGCGGCTGATCCAATTTAATACTACCAATCCGCCGGGGAACGAGGCGGCCTGCGTCATGTACATTCGCGACCTGCTGACCGAAGCGGGTATCGAATCCACACTGCTGGCGAAGGACCCGAACCGGCCCAACCTGATCGCCCGATTGCCTGGTGAAGGCAAGGCTCCGCCGCTCCTGCTTTATGGTCATGTCGATGTGGTGACCACGGAGAATCAGCCGTGGCAGCAGCCTCCCTTTGAAGGCAGATTGATCGATGGGTTCGTATGGGGCCGCGGCGCACTGGATATGAAAGGCGGTGTGGCCATGATGGTGGCGGCCTTCCTGCGGGCAAATGCGGAAGGGTTGCGCCCGCCCGGGGATATTGTATTAGCCATCGTCGGGGATGAAGAAGCGGGTGGCGACTTCGGCGCGAAGTTTCTCGTGGAAGAACATCCCGAACTTTTTAAGGGGATCAAATATGCCATCGGTGAATTTGGCGGTTTCACATTGCAAGTGGGCGGAAAACGTTTTTACCCCATCATGATCTCGGAGAAACAGATCTGTTGGATGAAGGCCACGGTGCGCGGTGCTGGCGGCCACGGCTCGATGCCGGCCAAGGGCGGAGCCATGGCGCAACTTTCGAAATTCCTCAAAGCGTTGGAAGATCACGATCTGCCGGTTCATATTACACCTCCGGCACGGATGATGGTGGAGGCGATGGCGTCGGAATTGGGCGGTATGCAGGGCTGGTTGCTGAGTCAATTGCTCAACCCCTCACTGACCGGCTCGATCCTCAAGACCCTTGGCAGCCGCGGCCGTACGTTCTATCCGCTTTTCCGTAATACCGTCAGCCCGACCATTTTGCACGGCAGCAGCAAGATCAATGTAATTCCCAGCGAGATCTCTGTTGAACTCGATGGCCGCCTGTTGCCCGGACAGACTCCTGAAGATATGCTTCGCGAGTTGCGGGCCATTGTTGGAGATGAAGTGCAGTTGGATGTACTGGCCTTTGAGCCCGGCCCTGCCGAGCCGGATATGGCGCTGTTCCACACACTGGCGGGAATTTTGAAGGATGCCGATCCGCAGGGGGTGCCGATCCCGCTTCTGTTGAGCGGTGTTACCGACGGGCGTTTCTTTTCGCAACTCGGTATTCAAACATACGGTTACCTGCCGATGACCCTGCCGGTCGATTTTAACTTTGCAAATGTCATCCATGCGGCCGATGAGCGCGTCCCTGCAGCGGCGATCGAATTTGGGGCGCAGGCCATCTTCAAGGCCTTGAGCCGGTTTGGATAGGTGCCCCATGAAGCGCTTCTTTCTTCTTCTTGCTCTTTGTACGCTGGCCTGTCGCTTCGCTGTCCCGCTGGAACCTGTCTCGGCTGTTCTGGGTGAGGAGTTCACGCTGAAGGTGGGGCAGTCTGCGACGATCTCCACTGCGGATATGGTTATCACCCTGGTGAGCGTTCCCGGCGACCAGCGCTGTCCCTACGAACTTGAATGCGCCGTCAGCGGACCGGTGTCACTTTCGATCACCGTACAGATCGGGTCAGCCGCGCTGCAGGAATATGCGCTGCAAACTTTTACCGACAATGACGGCCGCGCACCGGATATGGCCTTTGAAGGCATCCAAAGCAGCGTCACAGTTGGGGATGGGTACATGATCCAGTTGGAGAGTGTGTTGCCGTACCCACAGAGATCAATGGGAGAGGTCAGAGACTGGGAGTATCAAGTATCTTTCACGGTTTTGAAATAACCGGTTTTTATGGCTTGTAGCCGGATGGGTTTTACCCTACAATGAAATTCTTCATAAAAAGATTTTCAGGAAAGGAATTTCACCCGCCAAATGAATAGCGATCAGGGTAACAGGCAGAATTTCAAAAAACTATATTGGATCTTCGTGGGATTGCTCCTTCTCGGCGGTGTGACATACCTTGACCACATCACAGGAACGGAACTTTCTTTCTCCATTTTTTATTTGATCCCGATCAGTTTATTCTCCTGGAAAACAGGCCAGAGGAGCGGTTATATCGCCGCATTTTTCAGCGCAGGGATCTGGCTATGGATCGAAGTCATATCAGGGGTTCATTACTCCGGTTATTTCGTTTATTTTTGGAACGGCATTATCCGCCTTGGATTCTTCTTGCTGCCGGTGTATATGTTCAGGCTGCACGAGGCCCTGGAATTTGAGAAAAATTTTTCCCGCACCGACTCACTGACCGGGGTTCTGAACACCCGTTTCTTTCGAGAACTGGCGCAAGCGGAGATCAGCCGTTCCATCCGATACAACCATCCATTTACGCTCGCGTTCATTGATGTGGATGATTTCAAGTCTGTCAATGACACCCACGGACATGGAGTGGGCGATAATGTCCTGTGCCTGATCGCGGAGACATTGCAGAAAAATCTTCGCACGACCGACATTGTGGGACGAGTGGGCGGAGATGAGTTCGTGGTGCTATTGCCGGAGATGGATGCGCTCACCGCGCCGGAGGCGATCTCGTTGATGCGGCAGCGTCTTCTTGGTGAAATGCAGAGAAATGGTTTTCTTGTCACCTTTAGCATTGGGGTACTTTCGGTCTCAGATGGGCATCTCTCCATCGACGAAGTCCTGGGTTTGGCAGATAAAATGATGTATGTGGTCAAGAACGACGGGAAGAACAATATTCACTATGCGGAATATCCCTTGAAAAGAATAGAAATAATATAATCCGGCAATATCCAAGGAGTTTTCAATATGGCATACGACGCAATCATCATCGGTTCCGGCGCGGGCGGGCTGACCACCGCGGTGGCGCTCGCACAGGCGGGCAAAAAAGTCCTCGTTCTTGAACAGCACGACCGGCCCGGAGGTTGGACTCATTCGTTCACGCTCAACGGCTATCGCTTCAGCCCAGGCGTGCATTACATCGGCGACCTGGATGAAGGCGGCGGGCTGCGCCGCATCTATGACGGCCTCGGCGTTTCGCAGGATCTATCTTTCGTTGAATTAAATCC
>DAOQBX010000180.1:0-4537 GCA_035340155.1 Anaerolineales bacterium
CAGCGGTCACCGTCGCTCAAGGCCAGTGAACCGACCACAGCCCCCGCCACGATGCGCGGATCGGAACCCGCGAGTTGCAGGACGCGCTCGCGGACCCGGTTTCGATAATCTATATTGAACATATTATTTCTTTTTGGCGGGTCTCTTCAAGTTCTCTGCAACCCTGAATTTGACGATGCGGGCGATCAATTTCAGCGGCATGGGCTTGTCGATGGGGAACTGGACCGATCCTTTTGCGCCTTCGTATTTGGATAATTCTTCTGCGAAGGCACTGATGCCGCTGGGCGTCGGGTAGAACCCGATGTGGTTCTTAAAGGCGGCGAAATGCACAAGGTTCTTTCCGTTCAGTGTGAAGGTCGGCATTTGATAACCGATCTTTTCTTCTGCATTCGGAGCTGCGGTCTTAATGGTGGCGCGCACTTCCTTCAATATCTTTTGCGTCTCCTTGGGAAAGGTCGCTATGTATTCGTCGATCGTGGTGATGCCGGGCTTGCCTTTTTCCATGAGGTCTCCTGTATTGGATATGCCCTTATTTTACGCCTGCCAGCCGCTGATGTGCTCACCCAGTTTGGCGATGCGCTCCCGCAATAATACCGCCAGTACGCCGAACATCAACAATAGGATGCCCGTGCAGCCGATCAGGAAGATCGAGCCGATATCTTTCAGCGCGCTGTAAACCACCGTCACCACACCCAGGGTCGCGAAACCGATGGGGAAGAAGGTCAGGCTGCGCGAACGGATGATAATGCCGTACACCAATACCGCCAGCGCTTGAAGGAACAGGATGAAGAAATAGGTCAGGCTGTTACGATCCAGCATTTCAAAATAAGTGGTGCCCAGCAGAACGAACTGCGAGACCATGCCCATGACGAACGCTCCGGTACCACCTTTGGAGCGCGTGAGCAGATAATGCTGTACCAGTCCCAGCAGCGCAGCGCCGACCGAATAGAATTGCGGCTCATCCACATGTAACTCTGCCAGGATGATAAAGTAGGCCATGAGATACAGTCCGTTTGCGGGAAACGCCAGCCAGGCATTTTTCTTCGCAAAGGCTTCGACCGCCCATAAGGTGGCGGCTACAGCCACTGGCAGCGACGCATCCAACCCGCCGAGAATGGGTGCTGCTCCGGAGACCAAAGTGCCCAACCCGAGACCACTGTAGAGCAGGGATTGATCCCAACCGTTGGCGCGGTTTCGCAGACGCAAGAAATATCCTGCGGCAAAATAGAGCACGGCTATCACAATGACAGGGTGGATCCATTTTGTTACGTCGAACTCGCGGAAGAGGAAGGTGACGAAAAGCGGCAGCGTAGCGGTAAAGGCGTAGAGCAGGTTTGGCTGGCGGTAGAGCAGACTCACGGTCAGGAAGAGAAGCGCGTACGTCCCAAAGCCAAGTACTGCAATGAAGTTATCGCTCTCTATGAATAGGAATCCGTAGTTTGCCAGGGTCAGCATCGCGGCGACCGCACGCACCACAAGATTCAGCGGACGTGGATGGGGAAACGTGAGGTGAACCATCAGGTCGGCCAACACACAGATGAGACTATATATAAGCAGGTAATACGTGATGCGGTCAATGTGAAAGTCGTTCAGGATGAGAGAGGCCCCAAGTGTAAAGAAGAGCGGCGCGCCGATTTCGAACCATCCATTTTTTTGGAGATACATCTCTGCAATGAATAAGAGGCCAATGACAAGCGCGTACCAACCGCCGGTCTGTCGGGTCAACGTTGCTGCTGTGAATACGGTGATCGAGCCCAGTGCCAACCCGCTGTAACGGAACACTTGCGAAGTGTCCGCTTTGGTGCGCAAGGCGACTCCGCCGATAAAATATAGAACGCCCAGGGTGGTCAGTGCAGGAAGCCAGGCGTCGAGGTCAAATGCATCCAATCCGTAAATGACTGCGAACGATAGGTAGGCCGTGGGCAGATACCCGAGCAGCGGCTTTTGGTAGACGAGTGCATAGATCGCGGTGAAGGCCGCCAGGATGGCATAGCCGATGGAAATATGCCCGCTGGCGGATTCGGAGTAGAGAAGAACGGAGGTGATCGCAAGGAAGATCGCACCGAACAGCCGCAGCGGCAGACGCCAGGCGGGGTTGGATTTCCAATCCCTGATCATGAAGAGATCGGGCGTCAATAGCAGCAATGTGAGTAACAAAACCGGATAGCCGGGGAATAGATTTAATTGCACCATGAAGTCAAGGCTGAAGAAAGCAAAGTAGGCAATGATCCCATTGATCAAAGCAAGAGTCCACAACCACCAGCGTGAGCGCAGGGCATGCAGCGTTATGTATAGGATCGCGATAGTAAGGGTTACAACCAGTCCAAGCCAGAGATCGTGATCAAACCCGATCCCTGCACCCCAGGCCAGAATGGGGATGGAAGCCAGCAAGGTCGGCAAACCGTACTTGCGAATGGATTCTCGCCGATGTAGGAACTCGCTTGCAGCAGCAGATAGCAGCCCCCATGCCGTTTGTAAGAAGGCCGAGGCTGGGGCATGGATTTGGAAAGCGGCAAGGATGAACCACGGCTGCGGAATGAGAGTCCCTGCAGCCAGCCAGGGGAAAAGGAAGAAGGAATACAAGCCATCCGAGAGGATAAAAAATACACAAGCGATCGCCCATAGCACGGTAGAAGCGAGATCCCATAGCGGCTGGCTGGTCTCGCCAAAGACGTTGATAAGCAAGATGGAAAACGAACCGGCCAGGGCCAGCAGCATGACTGCTTGTGCGCTCAAAAACAAAGGCAGGGAGAATTTATCACCCCGCCATTTTTTGAGGAACCGAACACCTGCAAGACCCGCGAGGGCAGTCAGGCCAAGCATAAGAGAATGGAACTGGTACTGGGCGTCGAATAGTTCGCCTGACCTGAACAGGGCCAAACCCAGAGAACCAAAAGCGGTGATGCTGAACAGGCGCGACTCGTACAACCATGTCCCGCCGCTCCAAATCGCAGCCATGAGAAGGTAGACGAAGATCCAATATCCCACTGTGGCGGTGTCTGAGTAGTTCAACGTTGCCTGAAGGGATTGTTCGAGACTGTTGGCAGTGATGGGCAGCAGGAAGGAGAATACGATAAAGAGTGCGAAACTGGGTTGCGGCAGCCGTTTGCGAATGACCACGGCCAATCCGCCAAAGATGAATGTCCCAAGGATGAGGATGGGCAGGCGCAATTCCGGCACGACTGCACCGAGGATGGCAGCAGCCGCGATCACGAAGAACGCTCCGAGATACAGATAGATCTTGATGCTGGCCTCGCTGGTCAGCGTTTGCAGCAAAGATGGGCGTGGCGCTTCAGGTTGTTCGGGCTGGGGTTGGGGAGATGCTATGGGTGTTGGAACAGCCTGCTGGATGGGAGGCGCAACCGGTGTGGTATGAGGCGCAGAGTCAAAGTCATAACGCCGCCGCAACACTTCTGCGGTCGGTTTTTTTATCAGCCCGTCTTCTTCCCACTTGTCGATCTGCCCGATGATGATGCGGCGCAAGCTGCGGTCCAGCCTGCTGCCGATCTGCTCCTGTACGGTGCGATGGATGTTGGAGTTGAGCGCCTCGAGCGCTTCTGTACGGATGCCCGGGTTGTCGCTATGGAGTGCGAGTTTTTCCAATTGCAGCCGGACCGCTTCGCTGCTGAACCTAAGACTTTTCATCTCTTCCAGGGCTTGCAGCACACGAACATCATCTTCGCTTTGCAGACGACTCAGCAGTTGATTGAGAACCTCGCTCAGATTTACAAAATCGTTTTCAGTCATATCCGACTCCGTGTGAAGCATGGATTAAGAAAGAGGGCGTCTGGCAGACTTGCTGGCTCAATTATTGCACAAAAATTCGCTAAAAGACTGCCAAAAAGTGTTAATCGTCTTTTAGTGTGGGAGGCGTGGAAATAAAAAACTCACCTGCTCAAGGTGAGTTTTGAAATTTATTGGGTGTAGATCCGGAACTCCCAGGGCTTTAACTCCATTTGAGCGCCTGCGGAAATTTCCACGCGCTGCCCGCCCATGAACTCGGTATAGGTCCCGTGGAAGAGACCTCCTTGAAAGGTCACGGTCTGCGGTACAGCGGAGAAGTTGAAGACCGCAAAGACCTTATCCGTTTCATTTTGGCGGACGAAACTCAGCACATGCAACGGCGCGGTATTGACCACCTGCACCATCCGCGCACCCCACTTGGCGTTACGCAGCGCGGAGTTCTTCTTACGCATGGCGAATAAATCTTTGTAGAATGCCCCGATGGGATGTTCACGCCACTGGATGGGATCTTTTTCGAAGAATTCCAAACGCTTCGGCTCACCCGCTTCCTGACTGTTGTATAACAGCGGCATCCCCTCGCTGACGACGCTGAGGGCAATGACGGCTTCCACGGCGTCGCCAAACTGTTCGTTCATGGTACCCTCCCACGAATTCTTGTCGTGATTGGTGACGAACAGCATGCGCATCACATCAGCAGGATATTCCTTCTCGTTGTGGGAATAATAGGTGAATAGGCGATTCAGGTCGGCCTGGCCTTTGGCAATGGCGAGCATGGTATCGTACCAACTCCAGC
>DAOQBX010000181.1:0-4529 GCA_035340155.1 Anaerolineales bacterium
CGAGCATTAACTATCGGTGATGCAGGACTTCAGCAATGTGGATCACACGCTGCTTTTTGCCCTGACGATGCAGCCCGCCCATGATGTGCATCAAACAGCCCGCATCGGTCACCACCAGACTGGGAGCCTGAGTCGCTTCCAGGTTGCTGATCTTGCGCTTCAGCCACTCCGCCGATAGTTCGGGGTGTTCGGCAGACATGATCCCGCCGAAACCGCAGCATTCCTGCGCATTTGGTAATTCCACCAATGTCGCTCCGCGGACGTGCTGTAGCAAGGTGCGCGGTTGGCGGTCCACATTAATTCCTCGCAGGGTATGACACGAGGGATGGTAGGTAAGCGCACCATCCCAGGTTGCGCCGAGGTCGGTGACGCCTAATCGGTCTACAAGGTATTCTGTGAACTCGTACACACGTTTGCCCAACGCCTCTGCCCGTGGAAGCCAGTCTCGATCCCCTTCAAATAATTCCAGGTAGTTATGTCTGAACTGGTGGGCGCACGACCCGGACGGTGTGACGATGTCTCCGCTTGTTGCTTCGAACACCCGGATGGTGTGTTCCGCGATGGCGCGGGCGTCTTTACGCAGGCCCGCATTGAATTGAGGCTGGCCGCAGCAGGTTTGTTCGGGAGCGAATTCCACGGTCAGGCCGAGGCGTTGCAAAATATCCACGACGGCCTCCCCGGTTTCAGGGAAGAAAGAATCGGTCAGGCAGGTGATGAAGAGCTGGACGGTGGTCATGGTCAGATTATACCCAGTGCCACCCCAATCAAAAAATCCCCTTCGAGTTTGTCTCAAAGGGGATCGATTTTTAGTTTCGAATTATTTCCCGTACCACATGCGGGCGAGCAGGTTGTCTTTTAGGATGATCTGGTGGTACAAGGCTGCGCCAACATGCAGGGCGATCAACAGCATGGCCAGCAGCCAGCCCAGGTGATGGATGATCGAGATGGAACCGGCCCTGGAAACCTGAGCCGTGGCATCCAGCGCATATCCGATCAAGTTCCGTTTGAAGGCGATCAGGCCACCCAGGCCCAGGATGAAGAAGGCAATGCCATATAGACCGAGGTGAGTTAGTTCGCCGACCTTATTGAAGAAGGAGTTTCCGGCATCTGCCCAGCCGGGACGCTGGGTGGTGAAGCGCACGATCAGCCTTGCGATCATCAGGATCAAAAGGATCGCGCCCAGTTTCATGTGGATAGTGATCGGCGAAGAACCGCCTTCATCTTCTGATAGAAAGCCCGCCCCGAGCATGACGATGACGGTAAGCCAGTGCAGTGTGACAAGTGCTGGATGATAACGTTTGGGGGTATTCATGTAGATCGTTTCTCCTTTATCAGGATACTATAAGTTTGTTGGATTAACGGATTCTGACAATTTTACAACCTTGAAAGTTTCCACATAATTTCCACAAATTTTGAGAAACTCACTAAGATTTTCCGGCGGTCTTGTTATAAGAAAATCCCCCTGAAAGCATTACCCTTTCAGGGGGATTGTTTTGGGGTGATCTACGGATCAGATCACGAAACTTACCAGTTTACCCTTAACCACGATGACCTTTTTCGGCGTTTTGCCTTCCAGGTGTTTTTGCACGGACTCGCTGGCCAGCGCCGCGGCCTTGATCTCGTCTTCGGTCGCTTCAGCCGGGACCGAGATGCGGTCTCGAACTTTGCCGTTGATCTGAACTGGTAATTCGACCACATCCTCTTTGGCGGCGGCCTCATCCACCTGCGGCCAGGCTTGCTGGTGAATGGAGTAGGGCTTGCCCAACTGCGACCACAGTTCTTCACTGATGTGTGGCGCGACGGGCGCCAGCATCTTCAGGTAGATCTCCTGTGCTTCCTTCCATTCGTCGCTGCCCACTGCGCCGGCTTCGCGCGCCTTGTACATCTCGTTCATCAATTCCATGAGTGACGATACGGTGGTGTTGAACTCGAAGTTCTCGAAATTGCGCGTTACGCGGCGCAGGGTCTGGTGGACCTTGCGGCGTAGATTCTTTTTGGTCTCATCAGAGGCGCTAACGGCGGAGTTCGATGCGGCGGGGTCGGTGAACAAGGTCCATGTGCGGCGGATCCAGCGTGCACTGCCTTCGATGCCCTGCGAGTCCCATGGAGCGCCCATTTCCCAGCGCGCGAAGAACATCAGGTAGGCGCGCACCGTGTCCGCGCCGTATCTATCCACCAGGATGTCGGGTGCCACCACGTTACCGCGGCTCTTGGACATTTTCTCGTTGTCTTCGCCCAGCACCATGCCCTGGTTGCGCAGCTGCAGCATGGGTTCATGACCTTCAGTGATGCCTGCATCGCGCAATGCTTTGTGGAAGAAACGCGTGTACAGCAGGTGCATGGTCGCATGTTCGATGCCGCCCGTATAGGTATCGACAGGCATCCAGTAATCGTACTCGGCCGGGTCGAAGGGACCTTGATCGTACTTCGGCGACAGGTAACGCAGGTGATACCACGATGAGCACATGAAGGTGTCCATTGTGTCGGTCTCGCGTGTGGCAGGGCCGCCGCAAACCGGGCAGGTGGTGTTCTTCCAGGTCGGGTGCAGTTTCAACGGCGACTCGCCAGTCGGCTTCCATTCAACATCTTCGGGCAGGGTTACGGGCAGCTGGTCATCGGGCACCGGGTTCCAACCATGAATTTCGCAGTTGACCATGGGGATCGGCGAACCCCAATAGCGCTGGCGGCTGATCAACCAATCGCGGTAGCGGTAGTTGACCGATTCCTTGCCGATGCCTTTTTGCTCCAGCCAATCGAGCGTCTTGGCAATGCTGGGATTTTTACGACCTTTTTCGGTGTTGACCTTCGTCCCATCCAACATGCCGGAGTTGACCATGCTTCCGGGTCCGATGTAGGCAACATCGCCAACCACCGCTTCGCTCTGACCTTCGGGCAGGATCACCGGGATGATGGTCAGGTTGTACTTTTTAGCAAAAGCAAAATCACGCTCATCATGTGCCGGGACTGCCATGATCGCACCGGTGCCGTAGGACATCAACACATAATCCGCGATCCAGATCGGGATGCGCGCGCCGTTGACCGGGTTGATGGCGTAGCCGCCGGTGAACACGCCGGTCTTTTCCTTGTCCACCGCGCCGCGTTGAATATCGGATTGGCGTGCGGCCTGCACTTTGTATTCCTCGACCGCAGCCTGATTTTCCGGCGTGGTGATCTCATCCACCAACGGATGCTCCGGAGAGAAGACCATGAAGGTCGCACCCCATAGCGTATCCGGCCGGGTGGTGAAGATCTCCACATGGTAGTTGCCAACTTCCGTCTTGAAAATGACGGATGCGCCTTCGCTGCGGTCGATCCAATTCGTCTGCAGGGTCTTTACCGTCTGCGGCCAGTCGATGCCGTCGAAGTTCAATAACTCATCGGCATATTGAGTCGCTTTGAAGAACCACTGGTCCAGGTCCTTTTTGATGACCGGTGTGCCGCAGCGTTCGCAGTGACGGTCATCGCCCCAAACCTGCTCGCGCGCCAGGGTGGTGTTGCAGTTCGGGCAGAAATCCACCGGCGACATCTTACGGTACGCCAGTCCATGCTTGTATAACTGGATGAAGAACCACTCGGTCCACTTGTAATATTCCGGTTCGCACGAGACGGCCTCGCGCTCCCAATCGAACATCGCGCCCATGGAGCGCAACTGCTTGCGCATGCGCACGATGTTCTCACGCGTCCGCACCATCGGGTGGATTCCGCTTTTGATCGCGGCGTTTTCGGCGGGCAGGCCGAATGCGTCGAAACCCATCGGGAAGAGCACGTTGTAGCCCTTCATCCGCATGTATCGCGCGCGCGCGTCCGAGGGGGTCATCGCGTACCAGTGACCGATGTGCAGGTCACCGCTGGGGTAGGGCAGCATGGTCAATGCATAATGTTTCTTCTTGGTGTTATCGATCACCGAGCGATACAACTGGTCGGCATCCCATTTGGCCTGCCATTTCTGTTCGATGGCCTTGGGGTTGTAGGCGATATCTTTCGTATCGGTGTTGTTATTTTTTATGTCAGTCATTCTTACCTCGCGTTCGTTAGATTCGGTTTCGGGTATTCGATGTACATCATTACGTGAAGAGACGATCTGCGAGACCTGGAAGAAGAGGGCCTTCTTTCCAAAAAATAAAGTTGATTCGAACGTTCATGGCAGCCTCCTTTTTATAGTCATGAATATAAAAAACAAAAAACCCTTCATCCACTTCAGGGACGAAGAGTTCTCTCCGCGGTACCACCCAGATTCGTTTGTAAAACAAACGCTCTTAGTTCGCTATAACGGGCGACCCGGCGCTGACTACTGCGGTAATCCGCTTTCACCAGCGCAGCCTCTCTTGCGAGAACACAGGCGAGTTCGGTTTCTTTTGTGGCATTCCCGTTGGATGCCGGTGAAGGGCTCACACCTCACTCTCCCTTCTCGCTGACGGGACAACCTACTACTCCTGTCCTGGCTTTATGCAGGCCACGCTTCAAGCGCGACCGGTTGTTGTTAGGTGGACCCAGGGGGATTCGAACCCCCGACCTTCTCAATGCCATTG
>DAOQBX010000182.1:0-4476 GCA_035340155.1 Anaerolineales bacterium
AGATCGCAATCCTGGATGTAAAGAGAAAGTAGCACATGCCCGGTGAAACGGACCTGACCCAACTCCTTCAAACATTGCGACCTGAACTAAACGCGGGCGAATATGTTTTTTGCCTTGTGGAATCCGATGAACATGCTTCTTCATTGAAGCCGGTCTGTTCGTTTCTCGAAAAAGAAGGCATCACGGTCATCCTACCCAGGGAAAACGCGGACGCACATCATCTCCCCTACTCCGCCGTCTTCGTCTGGATCACGCTCACCGTCCATTCCTCGCTCGAGGCCGTCGGCCTGACCGCCGCTGTATCCCAAGCATTGACCGGGGGGCATATCAGCTGCAATGTGGTTGCTGCCTATTACCACGACCATATCTTCGTTCTAGTTCATGATGCGGAACGCGCAATGCAAATCCTATCCTCACTGAGCCAAGGTTAAAGGTTAACATGAAGCCCCGACAATTGCTCGAACTCTTCTGGCAAAAGATGGAAAGCAACGACTTTTACGCCGTCGCCGAATTGTTGCACGATGGTTTTATCCTTGAATGGCCGCAATCCGGCGAAAGGATCCGCGGACGTGAAAACTTTGCAAAGATCAACACAGCCTACCCAACCGATGGCAAATGGCATTTTGTGATCAACCACATCCTCGCAGAAGGCGATTCGGTCATGACGGATGTTTCCGTCACCGACGGAAAATTACATGATCGCGCCCTCACCTTTTCCACCATCCGCGATGGAAAGATATGGAAACAGGTCGAGTTCTGGCCCGAGCCGTTCAAGGCTCCGGAATGGCGGGCACCATGGGTGGAAAAAATTTCCGCAACAGAACCATAACCCGCCAATCTTCACGCAAGGAAGAAGACGATTCATTCCTTGCGCCGATCCGCAGAACGCGCATGCGCTTCAAGCGCCTCCGACCGGGCGCTTCTTCATCGCCGGGCGGTACACGTTTGAGAATACCGGCTTGCACGGTTATGGAAGAGGGAATTTTATGTCAAGTGACTCAGGGCACTTTCTTAACGGCGATCACAGCAAAGACCCCGGCCAAGAATAACGCAGATAACGCAATCACTATCACCCCGAGGCGGGTCCCTTGTTCATTTTGAGGAACCTTATTCTCAGGCGTGACGGAAGGGTGCGTAGGCACCAGGGTCAAAGTGGGATAACTCGTGAGTGTTGTGGGAGCCAGAGCCACTGTCGCTTCGCTCGAAGGCGCGGGCTGGGTTGCCCCCATTTGAACCAGCAACACCTCACCCTCGTATACCACGATCGAATCTCCAAGATTGTTCAGGGATTGGATCTGTTTGATGGTGGTACCATAAGCAATTGCGATGCTCCACAACGTCTGCCCGTAACGCACTTCATGGTAGACCTTGCCGTTCGAAAGCGGAGTGCTCATGGCCACCGGCACGGAATATTGCGGCAACACACCGTTTGCAGCAGCCTGGGTCTCCATGGCAGAGTAGGCTTGCTGGGTCATTGGGATGCCGGTCAGAATGGCATAGGCATTCGATTGCATCTGCCCGCTGCGGGTTTGAAGCGCGGTTTCGATGACGATATAGAAAGAATCCTCTCCCACCGCCACGCCCGCCCCGATGTCGCTGCGCTCTGTGGATAGCATAGTGTTGGTATGCAGGTCATCACCCAACCAGACATTGACCGCATCCTCGGCGGTGTAGGCCTGTACCCAGTTCTCAGAGCGATAGCCGTCGAGGGTCAAATCGCCGGAGAGCGGATACCCCAGAGAGATCATCCACTGGCCGAGGGTCAGTCCGCGTGGCCGCCAGTGACCTGGCAGGCCAGAGGCGATACCACTGGCTTCTTCCTGCGCGATCTGCATCAATATCGGGTGCGCATTAAGTGTGGAAAGTCCATACGAAGCGCGCAGGGCATTGATGGCGTTAATGATCTCCGCCGGGTTGGGGGGCGCTCCCAGTGTGGGCGTTGGGTCAAATCCCTGGGCGGTAGCAGCTCGCGGGTTGAAACTCGTTAATACGATGAAGAGCAACAAAAAGAGAAATCGATATCCACGCATATTCCACTCCAAATATTAGTTGCATCCATGACCTCAATCGTAACAGGGAAAATAAAAAGACTGCAAAGTATGAAGGCTTTGCAGTCTGATCGTCATGGCCGCCAGGAGGGTGCATACCAATCGAAATCGGTGGAAAGACCGGGGGCTTGCAGCATGGCCTGACTCATGGTGGTCAGGTCAATGATGAATAAATGGCCACCCGAAGCGGATGTGGTCTCCTCGACCAGCAAATAACGCCCATTCGGCGAAAAGAGCAACCGCCCGACCGTGTTGCCCTGATACACCAACGCAGGCGCTCCATTGCCCCGGCGGCTGACAGCATATACTTCCGCGCTCGGCATGCCATTGGAAAGGTCGCGGTAATAATTAAAGGCGATCAAACTACTATCCGGCGACCAAATCATCGGGTAGATCGAACCGCCCGCAAACTGTGCCACAGTCACAGCGTTGACGCCATCCGGTTCCATTACCTTGACTTGGTGGGCCTGCGAGTTGTAATCATATTCATCGTAAGCAAGAAAACCTGCATCCGGTGACGCAATGAACTGTGCCTTGGTCAGCAATGTTTCGAACATTGGGCGGGCCTGTCCATTCGCGGCACGGACGAGAAAGATATTCCCCGCAGCACCCGGCAGAGCAGAACGCATAATGACATTCTCGGTGTACCAACCATCCATGATGTAGGGACGTCCCTCCACTGACAGGTCGGCAGAGATGCTCTTTAACTCAGATCCATCGGGGTGAACGATAAATACATCCTCGCCTCCCAATCCGTCCTGGGTACGAAAGGCGATCCATGTCCCATCGGGTGACCAGAACGGGGGATCAATATATGGGAATTCCGCCAGAGGGGTCCAGGTCTTCGCGTTGGCATCGAACAGCCAGAGTTTCGTCGGTGTGCCGTTGGGCGCATCTGAATAGGAAAAGGCCGCATACCTTCCATCCTTCGACCACGACATGGCATTGAGCGTGAAATTGAACGGAAACGGTGCGGCGATCTTTTCGAGCGGCGGACATGCGGCGGGATCATAAACACAGATACCGGAAACTTTCACCAATTCAATGGATTGTCCCTGCTGGCGTGGCTGCAAAAAGAAATACAACTCCCCCGCCTCACCTGCGGACATGGATGCGGCGCCTGTTGCAACCGGCGTGGTGCTCACCTGAAGCGTGGGCGGCGGCGCGATACTGGCATACTCAGCCGGTAGCATGAACGTGGATACACCTAATGGGACGTCATAGGCTATGCTCTCGATAACGAGTTCACCTTCCAGGGTTCCCGTTCCAGTTTTATCCAATTGCAACATCTTCAGAATAATCCCCGTCTGGGTATCGATCCATAATTTTAACGAAGGCTCTAAGTATTCGATGTAAATCCACTCCACAGATAACGCTTCACGCCCGGCAACGGTTTCAAGCGCTAGCGCTTTGAAGGTCCCTGGAGTCTGTGCAAAGTCCGAGGCAAAGACCAGGCTCACCAGCGGGGAGCCGATCTGCCCGGCCAGTGGACTGGAGTTCACCACCCCGGGTTGCAACTGCGGAACATATTGGCCCACGCGCGCAAAATCTGGGAAGGCAAAAGTCTGGGCTTGCAGGTTTTTGCGATCGATGGAGTAAATATTTTGGCCATCGCTGATCTTCAAGGAATTCAAGTTGGGTTCGGATATTGAAATCGATTCGGATCGGAACCTGCTGTTGAGAGGGTCAAGCCAGGCCTGATCCTGGATCACTTGCGTCGAACCATTGGCGTAGTACCAGGTGGTGGTGCCCGACAGGTGCAAGGTTGTCCAGTGCGTGGCGCTTTCCAGCATGGCGCGTTGGATCTCTTCGGAGGTGGCATCAGGCTTGAGGTTTAATGGAGCAGGCGTCAGGTCGAAGAGAGAAGCGGGAGCGGTTGCAGGGAGGACCGGGGTTTGTGGGGAGGAGCAGGCTGCGAGCAGGATCAGGGTCAAGAGGAAAAGTCGCTTCATGGAATCTCCTTATCAGACCGATGACGATGGCTAAATGAAAAAGTTCCCGCTGCCTTGCGGCAACGGGAACTTTTTTCAATTCAGACTATGGGGTCGCCGTGGGCGTGGGTGTTTCCGTGGACGTGGCAGTCGGCGCAGCCACGGTGTTCGTCACCGTTGGGGTCGCGCTTGGCGCCGCTACAGTGTTGGTGACTGTCGGCGTGGCGCTGGGCGAGGAAGAGCCCGAAGCGTTGTAGATCATTGGGGCGGTCCAGAGCGCACGATCTCCCACGGGCGAACCGGTGGAAAGGGTGGTGAGCACGAACTTCACGTTCTGCCCTGCCAGCGCAGAGATGTCAATATCTGCGTTGTAGACGCCGCCTTCATATTTTTCCACGAAGGCCCAGAAGGTCTGGATGGAGGAACTGCCGGAGATGGAGTAATCAAGGCGGAAGACCACATAGCAGGAGGTTGCGCCATTCTCGCAGCCAACTGTG
>DAOQBX010000183.1:0-4462 GCA_035340155.1 Anaerolineales bacterium
AGGATTCATCCGCTCTCAGCATGGATGTGACCCAATGGCACAGCTACAGGCTCGAGTGGGGTCCGAAGCGCGTGGCCTGGTTCGTGGATGAGGTTTCAGTGTTCGAGTCGGCTGTCAGCCCGAATGCGCCGCTGGGTCTGGTCATCTGGCTCGATAACCAGTTCGCGGCCTTTCCCCCAGATGGAAAGATCGGGTTCGGAGTTTTGGAAAACCCCGAACCCGCATGGTTGGAGATCGAAGAACTACAACTGGCCTAGAACAGGCCGGGCCAGAAGGCCGGGAAAAAATAGCGCAGCAGCGCGTCGGCGATCAGGCCGATGATCAGGTAGCCGCCGAACTTGCGGTTGTGCTGGAAGGCAAAGCCCGAGAACCACACCGGCCAGACGGGCCAGCCTTCGGGGCATGCGGCGGGCTTGGGCTTGTTCATCACAGCAATGACCGTGAGCGCCTCCTTGTAGGCCAGGAAGATAATGAGCATGACCGGGGTGAAATAACCGTCGAGCACAAGGTACAACGTGACCAGATAGATCAAAACGACAGCCACCTGATTCACGCGGCGGGCGTTCGCCTCCCCCACGCGCACCGGGAAGGTGCCCACGCCCTTGGCCTTGTCGGGGTCGTGCTTGTCGATGTGCTTGGCCACGTTAATGCTGCCCACGCTCAGGCCGAACGGCACGCCCGCAAAGAAGACCTTCCAGTCGAGGTTGCCTGTCAGCACAAAGTACACACCGCCGATCAGGATCGGCCCCCAGATCAGGAAGATCAGGAACTCGCCGATGCCCCAATATTTGAAGGGATAGGTATAAGCCAGCAGCACCACTGCGCCAAAGCCGAAGAGCGTGATGGTGGTGGTGCTGAAGCCGGTGTGAAAGAGGGCATACACACCCGCCAGGGTGGCGAGGAAGCCGCTGACAATGAACCAGCGGATGGAGGTCTTGTTATCCCAGAACTTTTGCACCAGCGGGTGAACGCCGTACTCGGTGCGGAAGTAGTTGTTCCTGTCCACGCCGCGGTTGAAGTCGGTATAGTCGTTGAGGATGTTGTTGGTGCCGTGGGCAATGAACAGACCGAGGGTGACGATGATGAAGGTCAGCCAGTCGAAGTGACCGTCGCGCGCGGCAAGGATGCCCGCAATGATACAGGAATAGACCGTGACCATCGTCACAGCCGAACGGGTGGCGATCAACCACTTGGAAACGACATCAAGGGCATCCCACTCTTTCTTGTCGTCCATCTTGATCAACTGCCACGAGGCCTTGCGCCACATGCCAAAATTAATATGCATAGTACTCTCTCCTTGAGTCAAAAAACGTTCAACGTGCGCCAATTACTTTCGAGGGCGGATTATACAACCATTTTGTGAAACAAGGAACTTATGCACAGGCTTACATCCCGAGGCGTTTGGCCTCGTTCCAGAAGGCATCCATTTCTTCCAACGTCATATCCGAGAGGTTGCGTCCCTGCTCCCGGGCGCTCTTCTCCACATGGCCGAAGCGGCGCTTGAACTTTACATTGGCCTGGCGCAGCGCGGATTCGGCATCCACTTCGCGCCAGCGCGCCAGGTTGACCAGCACAAAGAACAGGTCGCCCAATTCACCGCGGACCTGTTCGGGATCCTGCGCGGTCTTGATCTCTTCGATCTCCTCGCGGACCTTGTCCAGCACGCCTTCGATCTCGGGCCAGTCGAACCCCACCCGCGCCGCGCGTTCCTGGTATTCCTGCGCCTGGTTCAAGGCGGGCAGCGCAGCGGGAACTCCGTCCAGGATGCCCTTCTCTTCCTTTTTGGCGCTTCTTTCCTTTTCTTTGAGTTTTTCCCAGTTCTGAAGCACGCCGTCCACGCTGTCGAGTTTCAGGTCGCCGAACACATGCGGATGGCGGCGCACGATCTTGTCATAGATATGACGGGTCACTTCGGTCATGGTGAACTCGTTGTCCTGATAGGCAATGTACGCATTCAACACGATCTGCAGCAACAGGTCACCGAACTCTTCGCGCATCCCGTCAATGTCGTTCGCATCGAGGGCGGAGAGCGTCTCGTAGGATTCTTCCAGCAGGTGTTTGCGCAGGGTCTGGTGGGTCTGTTCCTTGTCCCACGGGCAGCCATCCGGCGCGCGCAAGTGGGCCACGATCTCGGCAAAGGCTTCAAAGGATGTGCCCTCCCCCAGTGAGGGCACAAACAGGGAAATGGGAAAGGAAATATTGCCGCTTCCAACTTCAGCCAGCGCTTCCGGTTTTGAATTTCCACCCTCCACAACCCAAACCCCATGCACGCCGGGGTATGCCGCCAGCAGCACCGTCTTCACCTGTGCGGCCAGGTCCGCAGATTCGATGTTCACGATCAATGTATCCACATCCGGCGGGGTGGGCGGATAATGCATGTCGGTCAGGGATCGCGCGTCGAGCAGGGTCAACCGGGAGGGCGGGGCGATGCGCAGCGCATCGAAGGTGGCGACTATCAGGGTAAGGTCCATGCTTTCTCCTTAAAAACGTAATTGGTAATCCGTGGTCACGAATTACCAATTACACCATTGGAACTGTCCGAATGGAAATTTTTTAACGCTTGGTGTAGGTGGGAGCCTTGCGGGCTTTCTTGAGGCCGGGCTTCTTGCGTTCCTTGATGCGGGCGTCGCGGGTGAGCAGGCCCTTCTTGCGCAGGGCGGAAGTCCAGTCCGCATTGATCATCTGGAGCGCGCGGGCAATGCCGAGGCGCACAGATTCAGCCTGTCCGGCTACGCCGCCGCCGTTGACGATCACGGTCACATCGTATTTGTTGGCTTCCTGGCCGACCGCGCCGAACGGGCGCAGGATATCCGCCACATCGCCGAAGCGGGTGAAGAATGCCGCCGCTTCCTTTTCGTTGACGGTAAACTTGCCGCTCCCTGCGGAAACGCGCACACGGGCGGAGCTTTCCTTGCGGCGACCAATGCCTTCGTAGTATTGAGCCATATTCACTTACCTCTTATTCCAAAACTTTCGGGTTCTGCATCGCATGCGGGTGTTCAGCCCCGGCATACAGTTTCAAGCGTTTGAGCACGGCGCGTCCCATGCGGTTGTGCGGGAGCATGCCCCACACAGCCTCTTTGAGGGCGCGGTCGGGGTACTGGGCCAGCTGGTCGCGCAATGAGATGGTCTTCAGACCGCCCGGGTAACCCGAGTGGTGCTGATACACCTTCGAGGTCAGCCTGGAGTGGGTCTTGGTGCCGGTCACGGTCACGCTGGCGCAGTTGACCACGATCACATTGTCACCCATTTCCACGCCGGGCGTGAAGGTGGGCTTGTGCTTTCCAAGCAGAATGTGCGCGATGCGCGCGGCCAGGCGACCGAGGTTCTGCCCTTCCGCATTGATGACAACCCAGTCGCGCTGAATTTCAGCGGCTTTCGGATAATACGTCTTCTGTTGCACTTTCGTCTCTCCGTTTTCTAGTATCTTTCAAAATGATCCATATTCAACATCGACCAGCGTCAGCCCGTGAGCGGGAGCCAGCCCCGAGGGAAGTGTGCCACGGCCCGTTAGAGCCTGCTGGACATCCTTCACTGCAGCCTTTCCCTGTGCAAGGGCCACCTGCACAAACACCAGCCTTCTTACCATGCGATACAGGAACGCATCCGCCCGGACTTCGAACTGCCACTCACCATCCCGCTTCTTTCTCCACTCGGATCCTGTCACCGTCCGCACCGTTGTCCCCATTTCAGAGGTCGGTGAGCCGAAGGCGGCAAAATCATGTGTGCCGAGGAAGAGTTCAGCATTCCGTTTGAGAGCCTCCCCGTCCAGACGGGGCCAGACGCGCCATGCGAACTTCTCGCGTAACGGGTCGCGGATGGGTTCGTTGAACAGTCTGTAGCGGTAGGACCGCGAGACTGCATCGAACCGCGGGTGAAACTCCGCAGGCGCCGGACGCAGGTCTTTCACAGCCAGGTCAGGGGGCAGCTTTGCATTGAGCGCTTTCAGCATCTTTGCAACCGGGTGCGTCCAACCATCGAAATCGAACGCAGCCACCTGTCCTGTTGCGTGCACTCCCGTGTCGGTCCTTCCGGCCATCAGTACAGACCTTTCAGACCAGCCGAGCGCATGCAGGGCATTTTCCAACTCGCCTTGCACCGTCCGGGAGTTTGCCTGTCGCTGGCTGCCGGTAAACCCGGAGCCATCATAGGCAAGGATCACTTGGTAACGTGCCATGATGAGAGAGTAGAGATTAGGTCTTGGAGACTCGTCTCTAATCTCCGATCTCTATTCCTCTACCAGCTCCAACACCACCATCTCGGCAGAGTCACCGAGGCGGGGCCCGAGTTTGATCACCCGGGTGTAACCACCATTGCGGGTCGCAAAGCGCGGCGCAATGTCATCGAACAGGCGCTTGATGACCTGATTGTCACCCAGCTGTGAAACGGCCATGCGGCGGGCGTGAACCTGCTGCTCGGCAGTGCCATTGGCACTGTTCTTCGCGAGCGTGATCAGGCGTTC
>DAOQBX010000184.1:0-4449 GCA_035340155.1 Anaerolineales bacterium
GCTGATCGTCATGTAATACGGGAATATCCAGCATGGCCCGCAGCCGCTCTTCGATCTCGAAACAGCGCGGCGCAGAGATATCCTCCAGCTGAATGGCGGCAAATGTCGGCGCAATGGCTGCAACCGTCCGGACGATCTCATCGGGGTCCTTTGTGTTCAGCAGGATGGGAATGCCCGAAAGACCCACCAGGGTTTCCATCAGCATGGCCTTGCCTTCCATCACCGGCATGCCCGCCAGCGGACCGATATCGCCCAACCCTAACACGGCCGTCCCATCGGTAACGATGGCCACCATGTGACTGATGCTCGTATATAACCGCGCCTGCGAAGGATCCCTGGCGATGCGGCGACAGACCTCTGCCACGCCGGGAGTGTAGACGCGTCGCAGCGTGGTCAGTGATTCGATCGGGTAGCGCGAGCGGATGGCGATCTTGCCTTTCTGATGCAGTTCCAGCACCTCATCGCGCACCTCGATGACTTTCGTGCCTTCGTTGTTCCGCATCACATCCAACACTGCTTCGAGCGAGGCTTCATCCTCCACCGTCACAGTGATATCACGTACCGTGTGAAGCGACGTCTCGGTCAGCAGCACCATGCTGCCAATGCTCCCGCCCGCTTCGGCAATGGCAGTCAACAGGCGGGCGAGCACGCCTTTCTTCTGCGAGTTTCGTACACGCACAATGCGAAAGATCTTTCGTTCCCAAGCCATGAATGTCTCCTTGTTGAGTACATCCATTTTAACGCGAATACCGCGAATGGACTTCGCGGTATTCAAAGAGAGGGGATCCTTATTTCAGCAGGCCGGGCAATTCATCGAAGGAGCGGATGATCGCACACTCAGCATCCGGGAAGAGTTGGCCCGGGTCGTAGAGGACAGGCATCAGCCCGGCGCGAAGCGCGCCTTTGATATCCGCAAAATAATTATCACCGACATACATTGTCTCGTGCGCCAGGGTCCCTGCGCGTTTCAGGGCCTGCTCAAAGATGAGCCGGTCCGGCTTGAAAGACCTGACCTCTCCACCCGCCAGCGAAAAACTAAAATAGGCATCGAGGTTCAGGTTTTTTAATTCCTCGTGGAAGGGTTCATCGCGATTGGAGACCACCCCCATCACATAGCCTGCCTGTTTGAGTTGTGTGAGCACAAACGGCAATTCCTCCGGCACATACACCTCGGGTTTGTAATTCTTTTCCATATACTCCGAGACACTGGGCGCAAGTTCGATAGCTTGTTGTTGAGGCAGGCCGAGCGACACCAAGCGTCGTTTCGAAAAGTTGACCCAGAATCCGCGCTCATCCATCTTGAATTGTTTTTGATCCTGCTGGATCTCTAGCGAGTTGGCAAAGTAGAAATGCTCCCAGTGCGCTGCGCGGATCACATCCTCCGCCGAGAAGTGAAGACGAATGCTCTTGCAGTATTCCAGAAAAACTTCGTCACCGGTGGGGATGTGGTGACGAAGTGTGCCGTCCAGGTCGAATAAAACCGCTTTGATGTGTGCAGAAGACAATGAACCTCCGAAGATTATTGGTTATTACCCGCCGATGTGGGACATTTCCACTTTGGGAAGCGGGATGGTGTTTTCAGAACGGATCTCGGAATAGCGGTCGGCGCGCCTGCCCCAGATCCTGGAGATCTCTGCGGAGATATCTTCGTCCGTCGCGCCGCTGCGCAACATGGATTTGAGGTTGTGTCCCTTGACCGCAAACAGGCAGGTGTAGAGATCGCCTTCGGCAGTCAGGCGCGCACGATTGCAGTCGCGACAAAATGCCTGGGTGACCGATGCGATCACTCCCACTTCGCCGCTGCCATCCTTGTAGCGCCAACGCTCCGCCACTTCCCCACGATAGTTCGGGTCGGCGGGCTCAAGCGGAAGTTCGGCATTGATGGTCTGGATGATCTCCCTGGCCGAAACGATATCGTCCATGCGCCAGCCGTTGGTATGTCCCACATCCATGTACTCGATAAAGCGCAGGATGTAGCCCTTCTCGCGGAAGAAACGTGCCATCGGCAGGATGCTGGATTCGTTCGTGCCGCGTTTGACCACCATGTTGACCTTGATGGGAGCAAGGCCCACCGCATCTGCAGCGTCCATGCCTTCCAGCACTTTTTCCACAGGGAAGTCCACATCGTTCATGGCCTTGAATACCTTGTTATCGAGCGAGTCCAGGCTGACAGTGACACGCTTCAACCCGGCATCCTTTAGCTGCTGCGCGAAGCGTGGCAGCAGGGAGGCGTTCGTAGTCATGGTCAAATCAATATCCGGGATGGCCGAAAGCATCGTGATCAAGTCGGGCAGGTCCTTGCGTACCAGCGGCTCGCCGCCTGTCAGGCGGATCTTTTTAACGCCGTGGTCAACGAACAACCTCGCCAGCCGCGTGATCTCCTCAAAGGTCAGCACACGCTCACGCGGCAGGAACTGATAGTCCGGGCCGAATATTTCCTTCGGCATGCAGTACACGCAGCGGAAATTACATCGGTCTGTAACCGAGATCCGCAGATCGCGCAGGGGACGATTTAAAGTATCCAGGAGAGACATGAGATGCTCCTTCTCTAAATTTACTTCTCGAACGGTACCGGATTATAACAACTTTGTAAAATAAGGGCGCATATGAATTGACTTGCCTATCCAGCCGTGCTATGATGAAAAACCATTATGCAATTATTAATTTATTCTAAGGAGTTATTATGAGTGTTGAATTTATTCTCCGCATTATCGGAATGATCGTTTTGGCGGTATCCGGCCTGATCTGGGGGCTCCAACTGGCACAGTTCTCTCCCCAGGATGCAGCCCGCACCACCCTCGTGCTCAGCCTGATCGGCGCACTGGCGGGTTTGATCCTGACCCCCTACTTCACCACCCGTCCCGCACGTGCCCTGCGCTCCCTGCTGGGACGCATGACTGCCGAAAGTCTGTTCGCCGGGCTGACCGGGCTGATCGTGGGCCTGCTCATCGCCGCCCTGCTGGCTTTCCCGCTCTCCATGCTGCCGCAACCGTTCAGCCAGATTCTGCCGTTCATCGGTGTGCTGGTCTTCTCCTACATTGGCGTGTCCCTGTTCGTGATGCGACAAGGTGACATTATGGGTCTCATCAGCACCATTAGCGGAAGGAACGAAGGCGGCGCCTCCACAGCCTGGACCAACCTCAACCGTACCATTCTGCTCGATACCAGCGTCATCATCGACGGGCGCGTGGCGGATATTGCCAAGACCGGGTTCCTGCCAGGCACCCTGCTCATCCCGCGCTTCGTATTGAACGAATTACAATACATCGCTGACTCGCCGGATGGCATCCGCCGTCAACGCGGACGCCGCGGCATGGAAGTGTTGGCCGAGCTGCAAAAACTCCCCAACGTGCTTGTGCGTATCTCCGACATCAATGTGGAGGGTGTGCGCGAAGTGGATGACAAACTGGTGGTGCTTGGCAAACAGCTCAAGAGCCCCGTTCTCACCAACGACTACAACCTCAACCGCGTGGCAGAGATTCAGGGCGTGACCGTGCTCAACATCAACGAACTGGCGAACGCGGTCAAATCGGTGGTGTTGCCGGGCGAAGCCTTGCGCATCAACATCATGCAGGAAGGCAAGGAATACGGTCAAGGCGTGGGCTACATGGACGATGGCACCATGGTCGTGGTCGAAAACGGCAAGGAGTACATCGGCGAATACATGGAAGTGAACATCACCAAGGTCCTTCAGACGGCCGCCGGGCGTATGATCTTCGGCCGTGTGGAAGAGGAGAATGGCGGCAAAAGAGGCCGAGGCAAGTAATACGGAACAGGGAACAGGTAGTCAGTGAACAGGACGCATAATGCGTCCTGTTTTTTATCACCCCATCCCTTTCATCTGTGTGAATCTGTGGTTAAAATAGAAACATGCTGAAAATCTACAATACGCTTACCCGCAAAACCGAAGAATTCCAAACCCTCGAACCCAACAGCGTCAAAATGTACGTCTGTGGTGTCACCGTCTATAACGATGCGCATGTCGGGCACGCCATGTCTGCCATTGTGTTCGACATCATCCGCCGCTATCTCCAACACCGCGGATATGCCGTCAAACACGTCATGAACTACACCGACGTGGACGATAAGATCATCAACCGCGCCAACCAACTTGGCGAAGACCCGCTCAAACTTTCTGCGCGCTACATCGCCGATTATGCCGCCGACCTTAAAAGCCTGAATGTGCTGCCTGCTACTTCCAACCCGCAGGTCAGCACCACCATGCCGCTCATCATCCAATTCATCGAAGGGCTGATCCAAAAAGAGCACGCCTATGCCGCGGAGAATGGGGATGTCTACTTTCGCGTGAACAGTGACGATGATTACGGTCGCCTCTCCGGCCGCAAACTCGAAGACATGCAAGCCGGTGCGCGCATTGAAGTGGGTGAACAAAAAGAACACCCCATGGACTTCGCGCTTTGGAAAGCTGCCAAACCCGGCGAAATCTCA
>DAOQBX010000185.1:0-4419 GCA_035340155.1 Anaerolineales bacterium
GCAGGGATGGCTGCGCCCCGAATTTTGTCGTAGCCAGCGCGCCGCAGGCGCATCCATACTGGACCGAGTCTTCAAGGGATGTACCGTTTAACATGGCCGAGGCAAACCCGCCGATGAACGCATCTCCCGCGGCGGTTGTATCGACTACATCCACGTTGAAGGTATTCACCTGCTTTGTGAGCGCATGGTTGACGATCAATGCGCCCTTGCTTCCCAGCGTCACAATGACGATCTCCACACCGCGCTTCAAGATTTCCCTGGCAGCCAGATCCGCCGTAGAGGCATCCGTGACGGGCATTCCTGTCAGCAGGGCGAGTTCGCTTTCATTAGGGACGAGGATATCCACATGGTTAAGCAATCCGTCTGGGATGGGCCGGGCAGGCGCAGGGTTAAGAATGACCGTCGCTCCCTGGGATTTGTAGCGCTTTGCAGCATACAGCACGGTCTCCATGGGAATCTCGAATTGCAACAGTAAGGCTTTTGCGCTTGGGGCCGAATCCACATCTTCCAATGCGACCTTGCCGTTCGCGCCCGGCGACAACACGATGCTGTTTTGTCCGTTCGTGTCCACGACAATGATGGCCGTACCTGTGGCCGAGTCGTTGACCTTTACGTGCGCTGTGTTGACTTGATTCGAATTGAGATTGTTGACAAGGAACGGGCCGAAGCTATCGCTTCCTACGCGGCCGACCATGGCTGACTGCGCCCCCAGCCTTGCCGCCGCCACAGCCTGATTTGCACCCTTGCCGCCTGGGATGATCAGCAGATCATCCCCGCTAATGGTCTCGCCCGGCGCCGGAAAACGCGGCGAGCGCACGACCAGATCTGCATTCAACGAACCGATTACAAGGATATCGTACTGGAATGTATGGGTCATGGCCGCAATTTTACTAGACCTCCTGAAGAAATGACTGGGATCCTGAGGTTTGCTTCAGGCGGCCGTTGAATCAAAAAGGTGGCAGTCGTTTATTGAGTGACTGCCACCTTGGTTGCTCTATGCCTGAACCTATCTTCTCGGTGTTACCACCCCGCCTCTGACATCCCAGACCTCGGCATGTTCGGAGAATTCCTGCGAGAACAACGATAGGTCTGTGGTGGTGAACAATACCTGCTGATCCTGGCTGACGTACTTTAGTAGATCGGCGCGGCGGTGAGTGTCCAGTTCGGCCATCACTTCATCGAGCAAAATGACCGGGTATTCGCCCGTGCGTTCCTTCATCCATTCCACTTCAGCCAGCTTCAACGCCAGCAGCGTGGTGCGGATCTGTCCACGCGAGCCATAATCGCTCACATCGGCTTTGTTGATGATGAAGCGCAGGTCATCGCGGTGCGGGCCGAGGGTGGTCACCCCGCGTGCGATCTCTTCGCCGCGTACCTGCCGGAGTTGCGCGAGGAATCCATCCTGAATGGTCTTCAAGTCGAGCGCGGAGCGGTCAATGGCAGTATCGATCTTCAGGCCGAGTTGTCCGTTCGGTTTGGGCAGCGGGTCATAAGCTGGTTCATAGGCGAGGCGCAGGATTTCGGTCCCGCGAGTCAACTCGTGATGTACGCGTGAAGCGAGGCGTTCGATCTCCTGCACAGCCTGGATGCGCCACAGAATGATCTGCGCTCCGAACTTGACCAGCGCTTCATCCCAAACTTCGAGTTGGTCTCTGTTTCCCCCGAGTTCATTCAACGCCTTGAGCAGGGCATTACGCTGTGTGAGCGCCTGCGAATATTCGCCCAAGGCCCGCGCATAAGAAGGGATCGCCTGTGCCAGCGCGAGGTTGAGATAACGGCGACGTTCATCTGGCCCGCCTTCGATGATCTGCGACATCTGCGGCACGAAGATGACCGCGTTGAAATGTCCGATGACATCGTTGGCGTTGCGCTTCACACCGTCCAACAGAATCTCTTTGCGCAGGCGCTGTCCGGTTGCGCCGCTGGCCTCAAGGATGAGACGCACCTCCAGCCGGTGTTTGGTCCTGCCGCGCTGGTAGTCGGCCACGAGCCGCGCCACCGCCAGCGGATTCTTCGCTTCGTGAAAGTTGACGATTTGCCGGTCTACGTTGGTCTGAAAGGAGGTGAATGCCGCCAGGAAATATATCGCTTCGAGCACGGAGGTCTTTCCCTGCGCATTGCTGCCTGCCAACACAACAGCCCGCCGTGGAAGTTCAGAATCCAGGCGGGTGAGGCTGCGAAAGTTGGTGAGGGAGAGGTGCTTTAGATGCAAGTCAATTACCAATTACCAATTACCAATTACCAACGATACTGTAACTGGCAATTGGAGGTTATTAATCCAGGGGCGTTTCTTCTTCGTCGGCGGGTTTCCACACACGCGTGGCGTGGTCAGTGAACAGGACTCCGTTCAGGTGATCGATCTCATGCTGGAAGATACGCGCCATCCAGCCATCCACTTTGATCTTGACCGGGTCGCCGTGGCGGTTGAGCGCCTTGACCTGAATTGTTTCATGGCGTTCCACTTCGCCCACCAGCCCTGGGATCGAGAGGCAGCCTTCCACGCCGTTGACCTTTTCTTCTGAGACTTTGATGATCTCCGGGTTGACCAATACGAACAATTTCTTGGGTGGCGGCGCGGCGTCCTCATCTTCCATCTCATCCTCGCCTTCGGCGTATTCCACCACGGCCAGCTGCAAGGGGATATCCACTTGCGGGGCGGCCAGCCCCACACCGGGCGCTTCGCGCATGGTCTCGATCATATCGTCGATCAGGGTCTGAAGTTCCTTATCGAATTTGGTCACCGGTTTGGCCTTGCGCCGTAAAACAGGCGCGGGCAGGGTGACGATCTCTCGTAGGGTCATACTTGATTTTCCTCTTTATAATAAATTCGCGCTCTGACGTTGTGGTCAGAGCGGCAATGATACTTGCAATGCGGATTATTCGCCACCGCCTGCGCCATCCCCGCTACCGCCATACCCGTCTCCATCATGATCATCATCTACAATATCGCCATCTTGCGGAATGTGGTCCAGGTTCTGGCCCGCTGCTGTGAAAGGATTGGTGGATGGGTCGGCTGTGGCTGGTTTGGTCTGGGTGGTGAACTCGTTGATGTTCTGATGATAAGCCGCCAGCCAGGTGGCGAAGCGCTCACGGTCATCCTTGCCTGCATCCTCGTTCTTTTTGGCAATGCGCGTCGAACGCCGGCGGTTGATATCGGCCTGCACACTGGCCGGGTCCATCACATCTTCGAAGCCCATCTGCGTCCCGCCGACGGTGATCTTCACCGTGCCATAATTGAACATGTAGGCGATGGGGCCACTGCGGGTATATGAGGTGCTGAGGATGTTCTCGATCTGGGCCGAGCGGCGCTCTTCCTTGCCGAAGGGCTTGCGGTCGATGTCGAAGATCTCATCGTTGGTGACCATGAAGATGTCGTTCTTCCAGTCTGTGTATTCATACCAGACCCAGAAAGTGACCGGCATGAGCAGCAGGGGAATGGTCACAGCCAGGGTGTCGGGACTGTACGTCCCGGCAGAGTTGACGCGCAGGAAGGAAAGGTCCGGCGATTGTGCGAGAAAAACGAGCCGCCACAGGAAGAGATATAACCCGACAGTGAAAACGCCAAAGGCCTTCCAGCCCTGTTGAAGTAACACGATCCAATGCTTGCGATAGATGACCTTGCCGCCGTCCTCGATCCTCAATTGGAAAAGGTTCTGCATTGCCAGGAGCCAGAGCGGCATCTTCGCAGTCTTTTCCTCATCAAGCGGTACGATGGGCGAAAGTTCCGGCTGTGGACGTTTTTCCAGGGGCATGCCCAACTTTTGCTTGATCGTATCCTTCATTACATCGATCTGGCTGCGGGTGGTCATGGCCTTGGTGCGTTCCCAATACTCGCGGATCATGTCCGCCGCCTGCACCGGGTGATCGACATGGTCGAACTCGAGTTTCCCGACAAAGGTGCGCACGATGACATTCCCATAATCGAGGATGCGCCCGAGCGCATCGCTTTCCACGCCGACCGAGAGGATCGAACCCAGCGGCGCTTCCTCGCGGCTGTCGTACAGGAAGATGACCTTTTCCAGCCAGATGACGCGCTGGTTGGTAACGATGTAATAGTCGTTGCTCCAGTCGATGGCGTTCCAGAGACCCCACAGCAAGATGATGACCAATGCGATCGTTCCCACAGCCCACGGGGTGACGGCTTGAGAAATGAATCCCATCACGAACAGAACGATCGGAATGAGCAGCGAAAATCCCGGAGCCACAAGTGCCTGATACAAACGGATCTTGTGACGGCGGGCAATGAAATAGATCACTTCATTTTTACCCAGCCATTTGAAGTTGGTGGAACGCGCCAGCTTGCGGCTGCGGATGGAGACCTTGAAGTTCGGTTTGAGTTTTTCGTATTGCTCCAGCAGAGAATCGAACACCGGGCGCGAAACGAAGAGCAATACACACGCGTCCACCGCAGTGATGGTG
>DAOQBX010000186.1:0-4413 GCA_035340155.1 Anaerolineales bacterium
CGGTCAGCGGGTTGGCGATCAACGCGCGGATCTTGGTGCCGGCGTCGGCGAGAGCGGTGGCAGCATCCTGCTTGCCATCGCGGGCGATCACAACCGCGTCGTTCCAGGAACCCCAGACGGAGCCCATGGCGGCGATGGCGGGCATCATGTTAGCCTGTTCACCGGCGGTAGCCATGGCAGCGAGGTCAGGATCTTCAACCTTGGCGAGGGCGGGCAGGTACGCGGGCGGGCGCTGACCAGCGTTGTAGAGAGCGAGCTGGGTGTCTTCAGTGGCAACGAACTCATTGAGGAAGGTCTGCGCGAGCAGAACGTTCTCGCTCTGGGCATTGACGAACAAGCCCTGAGTACCGGCGAAGGGATAACCGCCGCCAGGGAAGTTGGTGATGGCGTAGGGAACGCCGGATTCACGGATGCGGCTCAGAGCCCACGGGCCAGCCATGATGAAAGGAGCCTTGCCAGTCTCGAAGAGGGCGTGATTGTTGGCCCAGTCCCAGTCAGCGGGGAAGTTGCCGTTGGCAACATTGTCAGCGAGGAACTGCGCACCAGCGATCATGCCTTCGCTGTCGACACCGAGGTCTTCGGGATTCCAGTCACCGTTATCGAGCTTGCCGAAGATGTAACCACCGAAGGCGGTGTAGATCGGGTAGACATCATAGGTGGTGCCGGTGATGGCCATCACATAGTCGACTTTGCCTTCAGCCTTGAGGGCTTCACCCATGGAAATGACTTCATCCCATGTGGTGGGAGCGGTCGGGACCAGGTCGGTGTTGTAGAAGAAGCCGAGGTTTTCGGTGGCGTACGGCATGCAGTACAGCTGGCCGTCGAAGGTACAAGCGGCAAGGGAGTTCGGGTTGAAATCAGCAGCCTTGTCACCGAGATCGATCGGGGCGAGCAAGCCGTCAGAGATCAGGGTTCCGGCTTGGTCGTGAGCGATCACGATGATGTCGGGGCCTTCGCCATTGGGGGCGGCGACTTTGAAGTCATCGCGGATGGCGGATTTCACTTCGACCACCAGTTCAATATTGTAGGCAGCCAGAACTTCGTCAGCGAGGTCCTGGAACACGGGGGCCTTGGTATCGTCAGCCCAGATGGTCAGGGTGCCGGCAGGTTCGACGGGAGCGGCTTCGGTGGGAGCCTCAGTGGGGGCTTCAGTGGCCGCAGGGGCCTCGGTGGCCGCAGGGGCTTCGGTGGCGGCGCCACCGCCACAAGCGGCGAGTGCGAGGGTGGCGATCACCAGCGCGCTCAATAAAACGAACAGATTTTTCTTCATTCTCTTTTCTCCTAGGAAATTTTTGAAAAGTTATTTTTACGGTTAGGCTTGCATGGTACTTATCTTACAGCGGGTCACCACCTCCTTCGTGGTTATTATCGAATAGCCTCTTCAGTTGTCGCATCGAAGATGTGGAATTTATCCATATCGAAGATCACCTGGGCCTGGTCGCCAACGCGCCTGTGAGAGCGCGGGTCGACGCGGGCAATAAATGTATTCTTCCCGGCAACGAGGTATAGGAAGGTTTCGTTCCCCATCAGTTCGGTCACATCCACCTTGGCGCTGACCTTTTCACCGTGAATGTTGGGGGGAGCGAAATCGGGATCGTGAATGTTCTCAGGGCGAATACCGAAAACGATGCTTTTCCCATCCATCGACTTGTACGGCGCAGCAAGCGCATCGGGGATCTGGACCTTGAAATCGTCCGTTTCGACCATGACCTTGTCGCCATTTTTGGTGAGTTTGGCGGAGAAGAAGTTCATGGCGGGGGAGCCGATGAACCCGGCTACAAAAAGGTTGCTGGGACGATCATACAAGACCTGCGGAGTATCGAGCTGCTGAAGGATGCCTTTGTTGATGACAGCGATACGGGTGGCCATGGTCATGGCCTCGGTCTGATCGTGGGTCACATAGATGAAGGTCGTTTGCAGGCGCTGGTGCAATTTGCTGATCTCAGCGCGCATTTGTACGCGTAACTTTGCATCGAGGTTCGAGAGCGGCTCATCGAAGAGGAACACTTTGGGCTCACGCACGATGGCGCGCCCGACCGCCACGCGCTGGCGCTGACCGCCGGAGAGCTGGCGGGGTTTACGGTCAAGCAGGTGGGTGATGTCGAGAACTGCGGCGGCTTCACTGACGCGGCGTTTGATCTCTTCCTTCGGGGTCTTGCGAAGCTTGAGGCCGAAGGCCATATTGTCGTATACGGAGAGATGCGGATATAAAGCGTAAGACTGGAAGACCATGGCAATGTCGCGATCCTTCGGGGCGACATCGTTCACTACACGTTCACCGATCATGATCTCCCCTTCGGTGATCTCTTCCAATCCGGCGAGCAGGCGCAGGGCGGTAGTCTTGCCGCAGCCCGAGGGACCCACCAACACAAGGAACTCTTTATCCTCAACTTGAATGTTGAGTTTCTTGATGATCTCAAGATCACCAAAGCGCTTGATGACGTTCTTATACGTTACACTAGCCATGATATTGCCTCCAGTCTCAAAAATATGGTGAGCGTATTATAATCACAAGCCACGTTTTGACCTATGTTTTTTGAAAGGCAATTTGTTGTCTCTGCGAACAAAGGGGGATTAAAGGGACAATGTCCTCCCGGCTTGGGCCGATTCAAATAACCTCAAAATGACGGCAATATTTCCGCGGGTATCGGCGAGAGAAACGCGGGGTGACGCGCCATGCAGGATCGCATCACACATGTCATTTACTTCGCCGAGATATAACTCCTGGCCTTTGACCTTGATAACCTGGGCTTCATCGCCGCGCGTCAGGTGAATCTCGCTTTTCACCCCTGGCTTGAAGGCGTTGGGGATGTGTAGCACGCCTTCCGTTCCGACGATCTCCATGGCAGTACGGTAATGGGATTTGATGCCACAGTCGAACTGCATTTGGACTCCGTTGGCAAAGCGCATCTGACCCATGAAAGATTCATCAACTCCTCCCGGACCTTCTACCTGCCAGCCGGATACCTCAGTTGGCTCCTCCCCGACGATCATCCGTGCATAGGAAATGGGATAACAACCCACGTCCCATAAGCCGCCACCACCCATGTCTTTATGACTGCGATAATTCCCTTCTCGATTCAACATGAAGGTGAAGGCGCCTTTGATGAGTTGTACCTTGCCAACGGCACCTCCATCCACCAATTCTTTGACCTTCCAGGTTTGTGGATGGTGGCGGTACATGAAGGCTTCAGCCAGTACTTTGCCGGTCTCTTTGGACGCGGCGATCATCGTGTCTACTTCTGCGAGCGATAGCGCAAAGGGTTTCTCGCATAAGACGTGCTTTCCAGCGCGCAAAGCCTTGATCGTCCATTCGGCGTGGAGGTGGTTGGGCAGCGGATTGTATATGACATCGATCTCGGGATCGGCGAGCAAGGCTTCGTAACTTCCGTAGGCGCGTGGGATATCCCATTCGCGGGCATAGGCCTCAGCGGAGGATTGGCTTCTCGAAGCGGCGCCCAGTAAGCGGGTCCGTTTGGAGGCGCGCAGGGGTTTGATCAAAGCGCGGTTGATCTTGGCGGTTGAAAGGAGTCCCCAGTTAAGAATTTTATTCATGTACGTTTCTCTTATATAGGATGAAGACAAAGAGCAGGGTCAGGAAGGTGAGTACGAGTGTGATGCCAAACCCGTACGTTAGGTTTAGGGTTTCACTGCCCCAAGCGATGAGCCATGGGCCGATCATCCCGCCTGCGCCTGAAAAAGTGAACAAGACTCCCAGGATAGTGTTAAGATTTTCGTGGGCGTTATCTGATACAGCAGCGGTGAGGGTGGGGAAGATGATGGAGAAGAAGAACCCGGTCAATGGGATGAAGACCGGCATGTTCGTGAAGATGCCCAGAGCCAGGCTGATGACTGCCATCAAGGATGTGAAGAGGATCGAGCGGAGATACCCGAGGCGGTGGACGATGAATCCGCCAAGCAGACGGCCGACCATGAGAGTTCCAAAGAACAAGGCGAGATATTGGTTACTGCCTGCCACAGACATGCCGCGCGTATCCTGTAGATAGACCACCAGCCATGAAGCCAGGCCGATCTCGGCTGCAACGTAGAATGCCATGGCGGCGTAAAACACAGGGAGATGACCTTTGAAAGCGACCTTGGGGATGGTGCGAAAATCGAGCGAACTTTTTTCCTCCGATCTTGGAAATTTCAGCAAAATGGAAGCCAATAGAAGAATGCCGATCAATAGCAGATCCCAACGGTAGACAGTTCGCCAAAGGATGCCCATTCCAAAGAGCCAGCTGGCGAACAAGGGTGCAATAGTGGAGCCCAGCCCATGCATGACCGACATTAAGTTGAGATACAGGCCTTTTTGTTCTCGATACAAACTTACGATGATGGCGTTTGGACCGAGTTCGAAAGCGCCCAGACCCAGCCCGATCACGAAGAGCGAAGCTGAGAGCAGAGTGGCGG
>DAOQBX010000187.1:0-4405 GCA_035340155.1 Anaerolineales bacterium
GCCCATGACCACATCCCCCATGGCAAAGCCGACGCCAGAGAGCGGCTGCCCACCCACATCAGCCAGCAGGTTATCGTAACGCCCGCCGCCGAGGATGGCGCGTTTGAGCGAGCCGCTGGTCTCGAAGGCTTCAAAGACCGTGCCGGTGTAATACAAGAGTCCGCGCATAATGTTCGGGTCGTATTTGACGTATTCAGAAACACCGAGAGCCTTCAGCGCGGCAAAGAGGCGCGTCAATTCCTCGCTTTGTTTCCAAAGGTCCATGTTCCCAAGAATGGATTTCAGGCCATCCAATTGCGCCTGCGCAAGGCCGGAATCCAGCACATACTGATCCCACTTGGCGGGTTCCATTTTGGAGCGTCTATCCACCATGTTCGAGACTTCGAGCCGCTTATCGGGCGTTATGCCCAATTTGTCGAACTCCGAATCCATCAGTCTGCGATTGTTCACGAATATGATGGCCTGGGTCGGGTCCATGTTGATCGAGCGCAGGAAGGTGGCGGCCACGGCGATCAGTTCGGCATCGGCTTCCGGCGAGTTGACTCCCAGCATGTCGATATTCCATTGGAAGAATTCACGCGTGCGGCCTTTTTGCGGCTGCTCATAACGCCAGAAAGGCCCAAAGGACCACCAACGGGCAGGGAAGGTCAACTCTCCCTGTTTGGACGCGATCATACGCGCGAGACTCGGTGTCAGTTCCGGGCGAAGCGTGACAAAATCACCACCGCGATCCTGAAATGTAAAGGACTGCTTCTTGACCAATTCCTCCCCGGATTTGGCCGCATACAGGTCGATCATTTCGATGAAGGGACCATCATATTCCTGATAGCCGAAGGCCTGCGAAGCCTTTTGCACCTTGTCATAGATGAAATTCCGGAGAGCCATTTGCTCCGGGTAGAATTCGCGCGTGCCTTTGACAGTTTGAATCTTGTTAGCCATGATCGCTCCAGTCCGCAGATTTTATCATGGCTTTCTTTCTAAAATTCAGTCGGTGAATTTTGGTATAATCAGCCCAACCAACTTAAGGAGAACCCATGGAAATCAATTACCAGGAAACCAGCAAGGACCTGCTCGTCCGCATCGACATCCACGAAAAGTACGGGTCTGCCAATATTGACGTATGGACCAACGACCTGCTCAAACCGCAAGCCGGAATGCAGATCCTCGATGTAGGCTGCGGCGCGGGAAAACTTAGTTTCTTATTTGACGATTACACCCAGCGCGGCGCAAAGATCACCGGCGGCGATTTTTCGGAAGAACTGCTCGACAAGGCCCGCGCCAGGAACAAAGAGCGCGGTTCGAACATCGACTTCCAATTTTTGGATTTCAACAAACCCTTCAACTTCGCTGAAAACACCTTCGACCTGTGTACCAGCGCCTTCGCCATTTATTACGCTTCAGACCTGAACTTCACATTTGGTGAAGCCCACCGTGTCCTCAAGCCCGGCGGACGGCTCTTCGTTTCCGGTCCATTGCCTGAGAACAAGCAAATGTTCTATGACATTATCAAGGAAGCCACGAACCTGACCATCCCGCCGATGCCGGGTTCTTCACGCTTCAAGGGCGACATTTTCAACACCATCAGCGGTATTTTTGCAAAGACCGATCTGCACAAGTTCGAGAACCACCTCACCTTCCCTGCCGTTGCACCTTTCATTGATTACGTCCGCGCTTCGCTGAGCGAGGACCGCAAACTGTGGACCTCCATGTTCAACGGCAAGGATGAATACGAGGCCCTGATCGGTAAGATCACCGATGTGGCTACACGCTGGTTCGAACGGGACGGCAAACTGGTCATGACCAAAGTCGTCGGCGGAATTTTGGCAACCAAATAAAAAAACCACTTGCGTCATTGCAAGAGCGTCGTCTGTTCCGCGCTCCCGGCAACGACGAAGGATTTCCATGAATTTCTTTGGCAAACGAGTCCTTTTCCTCGGCGCGCACCCGGACGATATTGAACTTGGGTGCGGCGCCCTGCTTAACCGTATTGTGACCCAAACCGATGTGTTATGCGTCACGCTTTCAGATAACCAAAAGAATCCTGATCTCTTGAAGGTCAAGAGCGAACATCACAGCGCGATGGAGATTCTTGGCGTTCCCAGTGACCGGGTGGTGTTGGGACCCTTCACCACGCGCGTATTCCCTGACTCCAGGCAGGAGATCCTGGAATTCTTCCTGAAACTGCGCAAGGAATTCAAGCCCGACCTGATCTTCACCCATTCCCGGCAGGATGTGCACCAGGACCACAACACCATGACCGACGAAGCCCTGCGCGCCTTTCGCGGCATCACCGTCCTCGGTTTTGATGTGGTGCGCTCCTCGTACGGCTTCTTCCCGCACTTCCTGGTGGAGGTCAGCGAGGAGAATGTCAACAAGAAGATCGAAGCGCTGGCACAATATCACACCTACCAGGACCGCTATTACTTCAACGCCGAACTGACCCGCTCCATCATGGTACGGCATGGGGCTCTGGCGGAAGCGGCTTTTGCTGAAGGATTCGACATCCTTCGTATCGTGGGTCAATTCGCAGAATAAGAACCTAAGCGAGTCATTCAAAATTCACTATGCAAGGGCAAGACCATCCCATTAGAGACGCCGACCCAACCGGCGTCTCTTTTTCATTGTTGACAAGGACTATCCTAAAAACATATAATCAGAAAGGTCGCATCAACCCATGACCAAACCCAGGAGGCGTTCAATGTCCGACTACGAGCAATCTGTTTTTATTTCTTATGCATGGGGCGGGGAACGGGAGGAAGTTGTCAACCAGGTGGATAAGGCATTGCAGAAGCGCGGACTGAAGATCACCCGCGACAAGCGCGAACTGGGGTACAAGGGTTCGATCAATGAATTCATGGAGCGCATCGGCCGGGGCGATTGCGTCATTCTGGTGATCAGCGACAAATACCTGCGCTCGCCCAACTGCATGTATGAGTTGGTGGAGATCGCCGAGAACAAACACTTTCAAGACCGCGTCTTCCCCATCGTCCTGCCGGATGCGGATATTTACAATCCCGTGCACCGCATTCAATACATCAAACATTGGGAGGAGAAGCGCACGGAACTGGCCGAAGCCATCAAAAGCCTGGACCCTGCCAACCTTCAGGGCATCCGCGAGGAAATGGACCTGTACGACCGCATCCGGGACAAGGTCTCGGGGCTGACCAGCATCCTCAAGGACATGAACACACTCACCCCGGAGATGCACAGCGAATCGGGGTTCGAGGAACTGTATAACGCCATAGAAGCCCGCCTGCAGGAAGGCGAGAAGGACGAGGCGGCCGGGGAATCTGAAAGTGAAGATGAAGAAGAGCGCGGCTCTTCCGCAGACAGGGGCAGCACCAGCGTGGGCGGGATCAGCATCGGCGGGAATGTCGTCGGTGGAAACATTGTGGTTGGAAATAACAATCGGGTAACGAACAAAAAGATCAAGAAATAAGCGCTCACATGGAGGGTGTATGGCAGGGCAGAAAAAGACTAGAAAAGCGAACGCCCAGGCAAATAACCGCAGCACGGCTGTCGGTTCTGTTCATATTGAGGGAGACTTAAGCGGAACTTTGATCATCGGAAACAACAACGGCTACACTGCCGAGCAGGTGGCTGTTCTGATTACGCAGATCCGATCCACATTCCAGCCCAAGCCCTTCGATGGGACGTGTCCCTACAAGGGACTCGATGTCTTCGAAGAAGAAGATGCTGAGCTGTTCTTCGGGCGTGAGAAGTTGGTGGATGATCTGGTCAGCCGAGTAAAGGACTCACGGACAGTATTCGTCACGGGGCCATCAGGCAGCGGGAAATCATCTCTGGTGCGGGCGGGACTGATCCATGCCTTGAAACAGGGACAAGTCAAAGGCAGTGAGCGCTGGTTGTATGCGACCATGAAGCCGGGACGCGACCCAATCGGTGAACTCGGGCGGGTGGTTTCCAGCCTGGCAAGTTCAACCAACCCAGAAGATGAAATCCGCGCCAAGGCAATGAAGGATGAAACCATCTTCGCACGCTGGTGTGAAATCACATTGAAAGAGGGGCGTGATAAACGCTTCGTGCTCTTCATTGACCAGTTCGAGGAAGTCTTTACACAGATCAGCAACGAAGAAGAACGTGTTGCCTTTCTCAACTTGCTGACTCATGCGGCCACAGTCGAAAACGGACGTGTGATTATTCTGTTCTCCATGCGTTCAGACTTCGTACCGAACTGCGCGACCTATCCTCAACTCAACGCACTACTTAACCAGCAATTCGTCCAAATCGGAGCGATGCAGGCAGACGAATTGGTCAGCGCCATCGCGCAACCTGCCCTGCGCGTGGGACTACGCATCGCCCCCGACCTGATCGCGCAGATCATCAATGAAATGAAAGGCGAGCCAGGCGCTCTGCCGTTGATGCAGTTCGCACTCAAGGATCT
>DAOQBX010000188.1:0-4391 GCA_035340155.1 Anaerolineales bacterium
GTTGTGTGACCGATAACCGCAACCGCACCATCTCCGAGGTCCGTCATGCCTTCAGCAAGGCCGGCGGCAACATGGCCGAAGCAGGCGCGGTAGGCTGGCAGTTCGACCGCAAGGCTTACTTCTCGTTCCCGTCCAGCATGCTGGTCTTCGACAAAGCCTTCGAACTCGGCGTGGAAGCGGGCGCGGACGATGTGGTGGATGGCGGCGACGAGATCGAGATCTTCGGCCCGGCCGACACCTTCAAGACCATCGTAACCGCCCTGCAAAAAGCGGGCGTCCAGCCGGAAGAAGCAGGCCTGCGCCTGATCGCCAAACAGGAAATCGAACTAGACGTGGACGATACCCTCTCGGTGATGAAGGTGGTCGAACACCTCGAAGACCTCGACGATGTGCAGGATGTCTTCCACAACGTCAAGATGTCTGACGAAGCGCTCGCAGCTTTGGAAAACGCGTAATTTTGTATAGGGGCGGGTCACCCGCCCCTATATTATTTAACATGACCCTCGCCTTAGGAATTGACCCCGGCACCGCCACCACCGGCTATGGACTCGTCCGCCTCTTGCCAGACGGGGAACTGGTCGCTGTGGATTATGGGGTGATCCTCACGCCGAAAGAGGCTAGCGCCTCCGCCCGACTGGTGATGCTGTTCGACGATCTCAATAAGATCCTCAAGAAACACAAGCCCGAGACCGCCGCCGTCGAAAAATTATTTTTCTCACGCAATATCACTACGGGCATCGCAGTAGGACAGGCCCGCGGCGTGGTGCTACTTGCGCTTGAAAAAGCAGGCATCGCCACATCCGAATATACGCCCAACGAGGTCAAACAAGCCGTGGCAGGATACGGCTCCGCCGAGAAACGCCAGGTACAGGAAATGGTGAGAGCGTTGCTGCAATTGGAGAAGATCCCCAAACCCGACGACGCCGCCGATGCGCTCGCCATCGCCATCACCCATTTGAATACGGCACGATACGATTAATTTGTAGTGGCGCTACAATGTAGCGCCACTACATCTCGTATTTTTATTTACGGTACAATACGAACATGATTGCCACATTACGCGGAGAAGTATCCCAGATCGAAGAGAACGCCCTCATCGTTGAGGTTAGCGGTGTGGGGCTGCGAGTCTTTGTCCCGGCTCCTGTGCGGATCCATGCCAAGGCGGGGGAAATCCTTTTTCTGTTCACTCATCTCGTCGTCCGGGAAGATGCGCTGACGCTCTACGGTTTTGAATCCCAGGCCGACCGCGACCTGTTCAATATCCTGCTCGGCGTTGATGGCGTCGGCCCCAAGGTCGCATTATCGGTCTTATCCACGCTCACCCTTGAAACCATCCAGCGCGCCATCTTTGCGGATGAAGAAGAATTGCTCAACAAGGTCCCCGGCGTGGGTAAGAAGACCGCGCAGAAAATGGCGATCCACCTCAAGGACAAACTCAAGCCCACCGATGCGCTCGGACGGATCGCTGCGCTGACCGATTACGACAGCGAAGTGCTCGCCGCGCTCACCGCGCTCGGCTACTCGGTTGTCGAAGCGCAGGCGGCGCTGCAATCGCTGCCCAAAGACGCGCCCAAAGATGTTGAAGAACGGCTGCGCGTGGCGCTGCAATACATCGGCAAATAATGGCCCTGCCCGACTTCCTCGCCAAACCCCTTTTTCACGCGATCTATAATTCCATGCGCCGGAAGGAAGGCGCGGTCATCCCGCCGATCCGCCGCCATGTAAAACGTGTGGATGAGGCCCAGCGCTTCGCCTTCGACGCCCTGCTTGATTCTGCGCTTCAAAGCGGAGCGAACACCCCGATCTCCTATAACTTATCATTCCCCAAAGCGGATTTTCTCAACTATGTTTGCGACTGGCGCGGATTTGTCGCGCACGGTTCCCCACAACATACCCTGGATGTTCTCGAGCCTATTCGACTGAGCGGCGACTCGAGCGAATTTGGCAACCGCCAACAGATCTTCTGCTCGCCAGATGCGATGTGGGCAATGTGGTTCGCCATCCTCGATAAAAGCAAATACAACCTGACCCGTAACGGCAGTGTGCGCGTGGGCACCGGGGAAAAGCGCGTCAAGTATTATCACTTTGAATTGCCGAAATCGAACCTGGAGAACAAACCCTTCCTCGACGGCATGATCTACATTTGCCGCGCAGAAGATTTCCCGGATAAACGCCCCTATCCGATCCTCGATTGGTTCAACAGCGAGATCGAAGAATGGGGCAGCACCAAACCGGTCAAACCGCTGGCAAAGATCGTTGTCACACCGGAAGATTTTCCATATTTAGACCAGGTGCAGTTCTCGTTATAACCAAGGCGTGAGGCGACCCGATGGGTCGCCTCATTGTTATAATACCGGCACTCAATCACCAGAACGAACGGAGAACACCATGCTGAAAAAGAAGATCGCCGTCATCGGACCGGGCGTCATGGCCGAAGCCATGATCGCAGGCCTGCTCCGCAAAAAATTGGCGGATGCGAAGAACATCACCGCCGCCGGGCCGCGCGAAGAACGGGTGAACGAACTGCACCAAAAATACGGCGTCAAGGCTCTCACCGATAACTCCGCCGCCATTCACGAAGCGGACGTGGTGGTGCTCTCCGTCAAACCGCAGCGCCTGACCGAAGTGATGAAGGGACTTAAAGGCGTCCGGCAGGATGCGCTGGTGTTGTCCATTATCGCGGGCGCGACCATCAAGAAGATCGGCACAGGGTTGAAACACAAAGCCATCGTCCGCTCGATGCCGAACACACCGGGGCAGATCGGCGAAGGGATCACCGTCTGGACCGCCTCGAAAGAAGTGACCGAAGAACAGCAGGGGATGACCCGCGCGATCCTTGGCGCATTGGGCGAGGAAGTCTTTGTGGAAGATGAAAGTTATCTCGATATGGCTACCGCGCTCTCGGGTTCGGGCCCTGCCTACGTCTTTCTTTTCACCGAAGCGCTGATCGACGCCGGGGTCCACATGGGATTTCCGCGCCGCATTGCAGAACAACTCGTCTTGCAGACCATCAAAGGCTCGGCTTCGTATTACCAGGGCGCGGCGAGACATCCCGCCACGCTGCGTAACCAGGTCACCTCGCCGGGCGGAACTTCGGCAGAAGCGTTGTATTATTTGGAGAAGGCCGGTTTCCGCACCGCAATTTCACGCGCTGTGTGGGCTGCGTACCAACGCTCGCTGGAGTTGGGCAAGGAGAAGCCCGGTCATGTTGAAGTGGATGAAGAGAAGTAGAGCAGTGAGTAGTAAACAGTAGACAGAAATAGTTTTAATAAATAACTGCGCGGATGGTAAAATCCATCCGCGTTTTTAATGTCCACTGATCACTGGCAACTTTTTTCATGGCACTCATCACCACTTCCAACCTCACCAAATCCTACGGCGCGACCGACATCTTCAGCGGGCTGACCCTCTCCATTGAGAAGGGCTCGCGGCTGGGTATTGTCGGCCCGAACGGCGTTGGCAAGACCACGCTTTTACGAATCCTGGCCGGGGAGGATGAATCCAGCCTGGGTTCTGTTGCCCGCACACGGGGAGTCCGAAGCGGATATTTGTCGCAAGAGGCGGATTTCAAAATGGAGGGCACGCTCTGGGATGCGTGTCATTCCGTCTTCGAAGATCTCATCCGCCAGCAGCACGAATTGCACCGCCTGGAAGAATTGATGGCGACCGACCCGGAGGTCATCGAACAATACGGCAAGATGCAGCATGACTTTGAACAGCGCGGCGGTTATACCTATGAGACGCGCATCAAACAAGTGCTGACCGGCCTGGGCTTCGACGCTTCAGACTACACCATGTCTTTGGACCACCTCTCAGGCGGGCAGCGGACCCGGGCCTTTCTCGCCCGCCTCCTGCTCTCGAACCCCGATGTGCTCCTGCTCGATGAGCCGACCAACCACCTCGACATCCGCGCAGTGGAATGGCTGGAAGGGTATTTGAGCCAATGGGAAGGCGCGGCGGTCATCGTTTCGCATGACCGTTATTTTCTGGACAAGGTCAGCACGGTCATTTTGGAAATGCTGCCCGGCGCGTATGAAATCTACAGCGGCAATTACACAGCTTACCTGAAGCAGCGCGAAGAACGCATTGCCCGCAGGCAGGAAGTGTTCGAAAGCGAAAAAGAAAAATTAAATAAAGAGATGGAGTACATCCGCAAGAATGTGGCCGGACAGAATGTCTTGCAGGCGAAGGGCAAACTCAAACGTTTGTCGCGCCTGATCCAGGCCATCGAACAGATCGGTATGGAAGCCGCGCTCAACCAAAAATGGAGCGAGACCGCCAGCGAGATTTCAGTGACGACTTCCATCCTCAGCGTGGAGGAAGCGGGACGGCGCATCAATGGATTACGCTCCCCCGTGCGGACCTTGCCGCATTTGCATTTGCGCCTCGGT
>DAOQBX010000189.1:0-4373 GCA_035340155.1 Anaerolineales bacterium
GTTTGAGCAGCAATGCAGCAGCCGTCAGCCCGCCGATCCCGGCGCCGATGATCGCAATATAGGCCATTCCAACAACCTGCGCTATTAATCTCCGTTGGGAGCGGGAGCAGGCTGCTGCATGGACCGTGCGCGGATCTCCGCCGCTACAGGATGGTTGAAGATATTGAAGAAGATGAAGATGGAAATACCCAACATGAGCAGGGCTCCGATCGCGCCGGGTGACCATGTGCCGTAGGCCTGAAGAACATATCCGCCCAGAATGGGGGCGATAATGCGGGTTGAACTTTCAATGGCGGAAGAGAGCCCAAGGATGCCGCCGATCTCCTGGGGTTGCACGGATTTGGTCAGGGTGGAGGATAGCAGGGTGTTGAGGAGACCCCCTGAAAGAGCAGTGGGGGTCAGCACAACCAAAAGCCAGAACACGCTTGGGGTCAGTGCCCAGCCAATGAGGGCAATGGTCATCAAAATGCCGCTGAAGAAGATCAGCGTGTCTTCGCGATAACGCTTGGTCAACCGGCCGATCAGAAACCCTTGTACGATCACAGCCAGCACGCCAACATAGGTCAGGATGAAGCCGGTGTCACGCGCTTGCAAGTTGAACTTCTGCAAAGCATACAGCGAGAATACGGTCTGGAAGATGGCAAAGGCGAGGCCAAAAAAGAAGCGCGTGGTGAGCAGCGCGCCGGTGAAGGGGCGAGTCAAAGCCCGGATCAATGCGGCAAATGTGATGGCCGGTTTTTTGTCCGGCATTTCGGCGCGCTTTTCTTCGGTCAACGATTCGGGCAGCCAGAAGTAGATCAGCATCAGATTGGATAAGGAAAGCGCGGCAGCGACAAAGCCGGGAACTGCGTAGCCCCATTGGCTGAGCAAACCGCCGGTGGCGGGACCAATGATGAAACCCAACCCGAATGCTGCGCCGATCATGCCCAGGCCTTTTGAGCGATTCTGGGCGTCGGTCACATCCGAGATGTATGCCTGCGCTACGCTTAGATTTCCGCCGGTGAGTCCATCCACCATGCGGCTGACGAAAAGGATGGCGAGCACAAAGATGTTGGCAGCCTGCGGGTTGAAGGCATTGGCCAGCGCTGTGCCAATGCTATCTGCAAAACCGAGCAGTAGAAAGCCGATAAAGGTTCCAAAGACCGAAGCCAGCAAAACCGGGCGTCGGCCAAAGCGGTCTGAAAGGCGACCCAACAAGGGAGCGCCGATCAACTGCATGGCAGCGTATGAAGCGACGAGTAGGCCGGTCATGAATTGGGTTGCGCCATATTTTTCGGCGTAGTAGGGCAGCAAGGGGAGGATCAGGCTGAAGCCAAGCAGGTCAATGAATACGACCAGGATGATCGAGAGAAGACGTTTGTTCATAATTTCCTTTGATGTTGAATCTTAGTTTTTGGGAAACCACGGAAAGAAGGCATTGGTCTGCGCCATGTATTCTTCATAGCCGGGTTTGGATTTGGTGAGCGTGCGTTCGAGCATTGCCACACCGGAGACCTTCATCAGTAAGAAGGTCATGAGGGCAGGGCTGAAGATCGTCCACCATGCTCCGCTGGCGAGGGAAAGAATGTAGAAACCCCACCACTGAGCGGCGTCGCCAAAATAATTTGGGTGACGAGTGAGTCGCCATAATCCTTGTGTGAGCAATTTGCCTTTATGGGCGGAGTCTTTTTTGAAGCGTGCCAGTTGCCAGTCTCCGCCGGCTTCAAAGATAAATCCGATCAGCCATACGCCGGTTCCGACAAAGTCCAGCGCCTCAATCGATACTGCTTTACCTGCCTGTGCGGCAATCAGCGGTGTTGCCACGATCCACATAATGATGCCTTGCAGCAGAAAAACCTTGAAGAAACTGCGCCACCACCAGGCTGTACCGGCCTCTGCGCGCCAGGCCGCGTAACGGAAATCTTCGGGCTGGCCGTGATTGCGGGAGAAGATGTAAATTGAAAGGCGCAGCCCCCATAAAGTGACCAATGCGCCCAGCAATAGTGTTTGTATGGCTGCTGGGCCGGGGTTTATCCAGGCCGCCACCCAGAAAGTGATAACAAAACCGGCTCCCCAAAAAATATCCACGATGCTGGAGTTTTGGATCCCCAGGCTTAATAGCCACAGCAGGATCATCAGGATAAGAATGGTGAAACCGGCATTTAGCCAAAGAGGCAGAAAAGTCATTGAGATTCCTTGTTTATGTGCCTGCGGTAGCGTAAGCACGCAGCCACTTCTTGATCGGGTCGCCCTGGCCGTTAATATGGCTGTCCACTGCCTGCGAATACCCTTCCATGAAGTTGACCAGTTCCTGCCGCGGCCTGTCATAAGATTGGAGCAGCGACTTGACCCATTCCATCTCTTCCGAGAGGTGTTCCATATCGCCGAATTGCAAGGCAGCGGAGATGTTGTCGCCGAGATATTGAATGCTGGTATTTAGTTCCTCCGGGCTGATGGAAAGCGGAGGAATGTACATCTTGAGCGTGCTTTCGATGTGGGTACGTTTGGCGTTAAATCCCTGCATGGCAGAGAGGTGCTCTTGCGTTGCGCTCCTGGCTGCTTTGAACTTGGGTTTGCTCTTAAGCAGGGTTTCCACTTCCTGCACCGCGCCGTCCAGCGTGTTTCCCAAAAACTGGCCGGGGATGTGATCTACAATGCCCTTGCGGATGTTGAAGATGCGTCCGCCAAAACCGACAGTGATATCCTGACTGGCCAACGAAAAAGCCACATGCTGAAGATGAGCGGCGCTGCTTAAGGTCTGGCAGACAAGGATCACCAGGTTCGCTTTGACCTTCAAGGCGGTTTCCGCAAATCGTTCGGCTGGGACGTTCGCACCGAGATAGATGACGTTCAAGCCACGGCGGCGCAAAAGCAGGGAGAGCAGCAGGGGGGTGAAGGTGTGCCATTCGTGGGTGGGGCAGCCCACGAGAATGGTCTGATTTCGTGTCGGCGTGGGTGATGCGCTGAGCAGCGCGTCCAACCTGCGCATGGCGAGCCCTGAAGCAAAATGCTCCTGCTGCACGCTGGCGCGATTCTCGTACCAACGTGACCCCATTTCGGACATTCCTTTTTGCAAAACATCCATGCACACGGCTTCCACTGCGAACATGGAGAAGGCTTTGTTCAGCGCCTGTTCAGCCTGCGTTTCGCTGAAATTTAAACACGCCGCGATCCACTCCGCGCGGATGGCATCCAGTGTTGTGTCGGCTGGATGGATGGGAGAAGGATTCTGAAGTACCGCCAGACTCGCTTGGGGCAGACCCGCCAACGGGTCCGACCCTGAAGCGTTCATCTCGTTCCATAAATCCACGGCACGAGAGATCGAAAGGCCTTCCTCCTGGCGCGCCATCAGCCATTTGATGGTTTCGATATCATATTGTGAGTACAAACGATGACCGCCCGCCGTGCGTTGCGGAACGGGTAAGCCATAGCGGCGTTCCCAGGCACGCAGGGTGTCTGCTGCCAGTCCCGTTTCGCGAAGCACTACTTTCAAATTATAGGCAGGGGTTTTGCTGAACATGGCTTTTCCTCGTTATGCTGGGGTTAAAGTGGGTTTGACCACCTTTTGCACAGCAATTGTACCCTCTTCCTTCATAATCCGCTTGGTTGTCAGACGGGCAGAAAGTAAGACAATCGGAAGCCCCGTACCGGGGTGGGTGGAGGCCCCGGCAAAGTACATGTTTTTGTATGTGGCATGACGGTTTTGCGGACGGAGATAGCCAACCTGCCAGAAGTTGTGACTGAGCCCAAACGCCGCTCCTTTTTCGAGGTTGAAGCGGTCTTTCCAGACTTTGGGCTGGTACACGATCTCGAACTTGATGTGCTCCCTGAGGTCTGTCACTCCCATTTCTTTGGCAAGGCGGGCAAAGACGGTTTCGCGCGCGCGGTTCACGAGCGAGTCCCAATCCTGTTGGGTGCGTTCGCTAAGGTGACCGACGGGCACAAGGACGTATAAGGTTTCCTGTCCTTCCGGCGCGGCGGATGGATCGGTGCGAGCGGGCGCATGGACATAGAACGATGGCACCTCAGGCAGAGTGTGGTCTTCGAAGATCTGGTCGAAAGATGCTTTGTAGTCACCTCCAAGGAAAACATTGTGATGGGCGATCTGTTTGTATTGCTTATCCACACCCCAGTAGAACATAATGGTGGAGCAGGTGTAGAGTTTTTCGTCCAGTTTTTTGGCTTCGGCGCGGTCCGACAGGAGTTCTTTGTAGATGTATGGCAGATCTGCATTACCGACGAAGATATCGGCGCTGTAGGTTTTACCGTCCGCCGAGGTCACACTTTCCACTTTTGACTTCCCGGTATTGATCTTCTTGACAGGGCTGTTATATATGAACTTCACACCTAACTTTTCAGCGATCGCAGTTAAAGCCTGGATCCCGGCGTACATC
>DAOQBX010000190.1:0-4370 GCA_035340155.1 Anaerolineales bacterium
CCCGCCTGTATATCACCACTTCATCCTGTTGATCTGGGAGGAGCGTGATGGTGAAGGGGAACGTGTGGCCTGGCGGTTCAGTTTGCATGACTCGCAAAAGGAGGTCCGGGTCGGCTTTAAGAATTTTGAGGATTTGATTTTTTATCTGAAAAAGTGGATGGAGCAACAACCATCGTCAAATTTCACCAAAGGAGAATTGAAATGAAAAAGGTATTCAAATGGATCGGGATCGTGCTGGGCTCGCTCATTGTGTTGATCCTGATCGCCGCAGGTGGGTTGTACTTCAAAGGCAACGCCCAATTGACCAGGACTCATGATTTCCCGGCTTCGGGTATTGTGGCGCCAACGGACGAGGCCAGTATCGCATACGGAAAATATCGGGTGGAAACACTGTGTGTCGATTGCCACGGATCAGATCTTGGAGGCGTTGTCGGCTGGGCGGCGGTGGGACCGCTGGCTACCATCGATTCTGCCAACCTGACTTCAGGCGAAGGCGGCATTGGTGCGGAATTCACCACCGATGAAGATTATGTCCGTGCCATTCGCCACGGGATCGACCCGGAAGGCAAACCCATCTATATGCCCGCAGTTGTGGCTTTTCAACATCTGAGTGATGAAGATCTGGCTGCGATGATCGCCTATCTGAAAACCGTCCCGCCTGTGGATCGAAAGACCAACGGTTCGCAATTCACCGCGTTGGGGAAGATCATCTTTGCAGCGGGTATGTTTGGCGAATTGCCCGTGGACGAAGCCAGCCACCAGGATCATATTACTGCGCCACCTTCCGGTGCTACGGTTGAATATGGCGAGTATCTGGTTGCCATTGGCGATTGCCGCGCCTGTCATGGGCAGGAACTGGCAGGCGGTGCCTATCCCGACCCTGCGGTGACACAACCCGTCCCAAACCTGACGCCCGGCGGCGAACTCGGCGCATGGACAGAGGAGCAATTCATTCAAATCATGCGCACAGGCGGGGCGCTTAACCCGGAATTGATGCCCGTGAAGGAGATAGGCAAATTGACCGACGATGAGTTGAAAGCCATCTGGCTGTACCTGCATTCGCTCCCGCCCATGGAGCAAGTAATGCCATAACAGAAAAACGGACGCGGCTCTCGCGTCCGTTTTTATTTAAGCGTTGAAACTCATCTTTTCCTTCACGGCTCTCGGCAACTCAGGCAGTTTACTGCGTTCGATCAGGAAGGTGGAGACCTCCGTCAATTCCTTGAAGATGTAATGCTGTCGCAGTGCGCCGTCCAGATAGCCCGCCCCGCTGGTGCCGCCAGTGCCCATGCGCAGGCCGATCATGCGGCGAGCCATGAGCATATGTTTATAACGGAATTGCGAAAGCATTTCGTCCACATCGATCAGTGTGGTCAACAGGTCGAAAGGCAGGTGAAAGATCGGCTGGTTGCGATACAACATGATGAACAGCACCGCGCGCATGGCGCCGACCGGGAACTCGCCCAGCCCTTCCTTATAAAAGATCTTGTCCAGTTCCTCGGCCTGACGTAACTCCACCGGACCGTTCAGGCTGTTGTGATAGAGGTGTTTGTAATCGCTCCAGAACTTTTGCAACCCATCCTCAACAGGGAACTGGGAAACATATTCCCGCCACAGGGATTCATCGAAGAAGGGAGTCCGCTCGGCCCATTTAATGAGCAGCCCTTTGAGGGTCGCTTCGGCTTCCACGCCGGTAATGACATCGTAGTCCCTTTGGTTGAAGCCACCCGGGCGCGTGTTCTTGTAATAGTTCGCCTTGTAGCGCTGCTCCATTTTCAATCCCAACTTCGCTTCGATGATGCGGAATTGCAGGCTCTGAAACCCGGAAGAAGGCAGCAGCAAATTACGAAATTCAAGGAAGTCCATCGGCGTCATGGTCTCAAGGATATCCACCTGACGGTTGACAACCTCAAAGATCTTCACGATCCGTTTCAACTTATGGACGGCAATGCTCATCTCTCCGGCGTTGTCGTTGACGTTCTCCGCGGAAAAGATGCCGCGTACCGCATCCAGTTCGTGGATGACCATCTTGAACCACAGTTCATACGCCTGGTGGATGATGATGAACAGCATCTCATCGGTCTTCAGGTCGCTTTTGGGATGCTGGCTGTCGAGAATTTTGTCGAGTTCGAGATAATCGGTGTAGTATAAAAGTTCTTCGCTCATGGGTTCCTCACTTTGGCTGGGGATCAGGTTGGGCGGATTGTACTTTAAATGCGACGATGGACGACAGACCCGAACCAGGATCCATCGTCCGTCGTTTATTGGCTATCAATCACTACAGCGGTTCAAACCGCGCTGTGAAGTGACGCAGCAACTCGGGGGCGTAGGTGAACCTGTAGCCTTTTACTGAACCGGCGCGTGACTTGATGGCAGCCAGGCAATCGGCCACATAGTCCATGTGGCTTTGCGTATAGGTGCGGCGCGGAATGGCGAGGCGCAGCAGTTCAAGCGCGGGGTAGTGCCATTGATTATCTTCCGGGTCGAGACAGGCAAACATGACCGAACCGATCTCCACGCCGCGGATGCCGCCTTCGCGATACAACTCCACAGCCAGCGCTTGGGCCGGGAATTCATAGTTGGGGATGTGCGGGAAGATGGCCCCGGCATTGACGTACACGCCATGGCCGCCGGTCGGCTGCAGGGTGGGGATTCCGCTTTCGTTCAGGCGCGAAGCGAGATAATCTGTTTGCCCAAGGCGGTAGCGCAGATAGTCTTCATCCAGGCCTTCGTAGAGTCCGACCGCCATGGCATCGAGATCGCGCCCGGCCAGTCCGCCGTAGGTGGGGAAGCCCTCGCGCAGGATCAATTCATTCTTGAGGTTTTGGAAGAGCGTTTCATCGTTCAGGCATAACAGCCCGCCGATGTTGACAATGGCATCCTTTTTGGCAGACATGGTCATGCCATCGGCCAGCGAGTACATTTCACGCGCGATCTCTTTGACCGACCTGTTTTCGTAACCGGGCTCGCGCTGTTTGATGAAGTAGGCATTCTCGGCGTACCGCGCAGAGTCAATGAAGAAGGGGATGCCGTTCTCGCGATAGACCTGTGAAACGGCCTTGAGGTTTTCCATTGAAACGGGTTGACCGCCCCCGGCGTTGTTCGTAACGGTGATCATGCCGACCGGAATTTGCTCGCGCCCATACTTTGCGATGAAGGCCTTGAGCTTGTTGATATCCATGTTGCCCTTGAAGGGATGGCGGTTCTCGGGGTCGCTGGCTTCGTCAATGACGAGGTTGGCGGGGCGACCGCGCCGCGCACGGATGTTGGCGTCAGTGGTGTCGAAGTGCATGTTGCTCGGCACCCATTGACCGGGCTTGACCAGGACCGCCGCAAGAATATTTTCAGCGGCGCGGCCCTGGTGAGTGGGCATGAAATATTTGAACCCGAACACATCTTCCACGGCGGCTTTAAGGCGGTGATATGAGCGCGCGCCTGCATAGGACTCGTCGCCGCGCATAAGGGCGGCCCATTGCTCATGGCTCATCGCGCCGGTGCCGGAATCGGTCAGCAGGTCTACGAACATGTCTTCGGCTTTCATCAAGAAGAGGTTGTAGCCGGCTTCTTTGAGCGCTGTTTCTCTGTCCTCACGCGAAATGAGGCGGATGGGTTCCACGACTTTGATGCGGAACGGTTCGGGGGAATAGGGATGGGAAGTCATTTTTTCTCCTTAATTTGAGTGTGCGTCAAATTTTGGGTAGCGAGCCTGGCGTGTGCCCCTGTGTGTTGCCATTCGGTCTCCAATGACCTGTTTATTTTATATTTAATTCACGTTTTGGGGTTGTAACAAATGTCATGATTTTGTGGCTGAAGCCAATGGAAGAAGGTGGTTGTGTTCCTTCCTGTATTTTTGCACATAAAATAAGGAGGGTTGACACGATGGGATTATCGCCGCTGGTGCTAGTATCTACATATGGGGACCCTACGACTACGAAAAAAGCGAGGTGCCATGTTACGGTTCTTCAAGCGCAAGGAAGATGTTTTCGAAAAATTGATCGTGGACCAGGCGTCGATCACCTATGAGGGACTCAAACTGCTGGCGAAGTATCTTGAGTCGCCGCTGCCTGAGACCGCCGAAGAGTTGTCGTTGAAAGAGAAAGAAGCGGATGAAGTGCGGCGCATCCTCATTGACGAGTTGAACCGCACCTTCGTCACACCCTTCGACCGTGAGGATATCTTCGCCCTATCCCGCACCATCGATGACATGGTGGACTATGCCGATACCACCGTGGTGGAGATGAGCATCCTCAAGGTCCAGCCGACGAAGTATATGGTGCGCATCGCTTCGCTCTTAAAGGATGCTGGTTGGGAGATCCATCAGGCGGTGATGAGGCTGCAAAGGAATCCTGGCGTGGCGATCGGGCATGCCC
>DAOQBX010000191.1:0-4365 GCA_035340155.1 Anaerolineales bacterium
TTCAGCAGGACAGCGGCTCATTGATCGTCATCGTCGCCACGGATGCCCCCTTATTGCCGCACCAACTCAAGCGGGTTGCGAAGCGCGCAACCCTGGGAATGGGACGCACCGGTTCACTGGGAGGCAACGGCAGCGGAGATATTTTTCTGGCCTTCTCAACCGCCAATCCACAGGCGGCGCATGGAAATGAAAAGGGATTATCAGACATTCAGGCCTTATCCAACGACCATCTCGACCCCGTCCTCTTTGCCACAACCTATGCCACCGAAGAAGCCATTATCAACGCCCTGGTCGCCGCCGAAGATATGACCGGGCATAACAGCATCCATGTTCCAGCGCTGCCGCATGAAGAGTTGAGAGAGGTATTGAGAAGTTACGGAAGGATCTAAATTCCTGCCTGAGTCTAAAAAGAAAAAAGTGGATGACAACAAATTGCTGTCATCCACTTTTTGATCCGGGCACTCTGATCACTTTTCTTATTTCACAACCCCAACCTTTACGTTGACATTCAACTTGTCGCCGATGTCTTCGAGCGCGTCGCTCCAGTCATGGAAGTTCAACTTGGGGGGAACAAGCACCACGCCCTTCATCATAAAGAGCGGTGTGCCGCTCATCGGCGCAGGCGTGGAACTGGTATCCATGCTTTCGATGTTAATGCCCTGGGAAGCGAGGTGGTGCGACACCTCATGGATGATGCCTTCGTGGTCGGCGCCGGTCACTTCGATCTCATAGGGCAGCCAACCCGAAAACTTTTTCGATTCATCTTCGGTCTGTATCAGGGCGGCTTGATAGCCCTCAGCGCGCAGGCCTTGAAAATCGGCATCGAGATCGGCAACCTGACCATCGGCCACGGTGACAAGCATCAGCATGGCGAACTCCCCGCCGAGATGCGCCATGCGGCTGGCTTCGACGTTGCCGCCGCGCTTCACCACCACACTGGTCACATGATCCACCAACCCGATCTTGTCCTTCCCCGTCAGGGTCAACACAATATTTTTTGACATGCCAGACTCCCTTTTATTGAGAAGTGAATTTAGCCAGAGTATAGCATGGACAGCGCCCTTGGAGTCAGTTCCCGGCGTTGGCAGCCAGGTAATCACTATAGCCGCCGGAATATTCTTTGAGCGCGCCATCTTCGATGACCAACAGACGCTCGACCGTACGGTCCAGGAAGTAGCGGTCATGCGAGATGACCAGCACCGTGCCTTCAAAATCCTCCAGCGCCTGCTCGAGCACCTCGGCGGAAGCAATGTCGAGGTTGTTGGTGGGTTCATCCAACAAGAGGAAGTTCGCACCGGAGAGTACGACCAGGGCCAGTTGCAGCCGGCTGCGCTCGCCGCCGGAGAATTCGCCGATCTTTTGTGAGACCTGCTTGTAGGTGAACAAGTAGCGCAATAGGAAAGCCGTGGCGCGCGACTCGCTCATCTCGCCCGCATACCGGACGGCATCCAGCGCGGTCTGGTTGAAGTCAAGGGTCTCGTGCTCCTGGGCGTAATGCCCAATGGACACGCTCGGGCCGATCTTGACCTCGCCGGTATCGGGAGTCTCTTTACCGAGGATCATGCGCAGCAGCACCGACTTGCCCGCGCCATTCGGGCCAATCAGCCCGACCCGCTCGCCATGCCAGATCGTTTCGTTGATGTTGGCAAAAACGCGCTTCTGGCCGAAGGTTTTGGAAACCTGTGTCATTTCCAGCACTTTGTTCGAGCCGCGCCAGCCGCCCAGTTGCAGTTCCATGCGGCGGCGCTCGGTGATTGGCTTTTCGACCTTGTCCATTTTGTCGAGCCGCTTTTGCATGGACTTGGATTTCCGCGCAAGGTCTTCGTTGTCGTACACTTTGCCCCAAATGGCGAGGCGCTTAATGGCAGCCTCCATGCGTTTGATGGTCACCTGTTGGGCGCGGAACATCTCCTCCTGCCGGGCGAGGCGCAGTTCCTTATCGGTGATGAAGGAGGTGTAATCGCCTTCGAAGAGGGTCAGATTTCCGTCTTCGAGTTCGGCGATGTGCGTGACGGCTGCATCGAGCAGGTAACGGTCATGCGAGATGATGACCACCGTGCCGTCATATTCGCGGATGAGTTTTTCGAGGTACATTTTGCCGGGCAGGTCGAGGTGATTATCGGGCTCGTCGAGCAGCAGCACATCCGGCCGGACCAGCAACAGCCGCGCCAAGCCCACCAGTTTTTTCTGCCCGCCGCTCAAAACGGACATGGGCTTGACCAGTTCACCTGGCGCGAGCCCCAGCCCAAGCAGAAGGCCGCGCACCCGCTCCGGATAGGTGTCGCCGCCGAGGGACTGGTATTCCTCCAACAGCGCGTGTTGACGCTCGAGCGCGCGCTGCAATTTCTTTTCATTGCCATAGATATCCGGATCGCCCAAACTGGTTTCGACCTGCTCCAATTCAGCATGGACCTCGGCCACGCGCGGATTGCCTGCCAGCGCGGCTTCGAACGCCGTCAGCGTGGGGTCCAGTTCGGGGTGCTGAGGCAGGTACCCCGTTGTGAGGAAGCGGGCGCGGGTGATGCTCCCGCCCAGTTCGGGGGCATGTTCGCCTTCGATCAGTTTGAAGAGCGAGGACTTCCCCGCGCCATTGGCACCGATAAGGCCGACGCGCTGCCCGCGCTGGATCTCCCAGTTGAGTTTTTCAAAGATGCGCCGGGCACCGAGGACGAGGGTGATGTTGGAGAGTTGCAGTTGGATCATGTTGAGTTCCGTTTTTGCAGGGAATACCCTGCGCTCAGGTTAAACAAAAACGCCGCAGGCCAGGCCTGCGGCGTGTGAAAGCGGTGTTGAACTTTCAACGAACAGGCGCAATACGACAAGGCGCGGTGTTGATAAAGCCACGAACACCGATGATGAGCGGGGATCTGCCTGCAGAAAATTCGTAGATCATTGGCGGCATTATACCTGATTTTCACTCTCGACCAATTCTTGAATGTGGTCGAGCACTTTGGCATTGCGCACGCCGCCGTACAGGACCTGCGCGGCGATCTCTTTATCCAGGGGTTCAGAAGCGCCGAGGTCACCGATGATGAGTTGCAGCAATTTCTGGTCGCATTTGTTGAGCAGGTCGGCGGCGGAGGTGATGTCTTCAGGGAAGAACATGCTGCGGTCCATGATGCGGATGCGCTCGGGGGCTTCGGGATCGAAGGAGAAGCAATAGGTGTGAAAAAGTTGATGGACGGTATCGAGCGCGAGTTGCGGTTCGACCGGCGGGGTGACGTTGCCGAAGAAGGCCTGAGCCTGTTCCTTCAATTGGTTGAAGGTGATGCCGGGATTGTTGCGCACGAGGTCGTGGATCTTGTAGATGACGAGCGGACGGCTGGCATTGGGGGTCATGCGGATCTTGTGCGAGGCCAGAATGTTGAGGTAGCGTTCGAGGCGCTTTTCCGGCGGGATGGGCGCGGGGGTTTTGGCGGCGGGCTGAGCCTGCGGCTTTTCCTGTTTGGGTGCGGGCTGGGGCTGTTTGGATCTCTCCTGTTTTTGGGCGCCATTGTTGCCAGCGGGAGTTTCCTTTTTGAATTTGTTCACGCCCTGCCATTTGTCGTAGAAGACGAATTTGTCGCAGGCGCTGACGAGGAAATCTGCGCTGGTGCTGCTCAGCCCCATGCCGATGACGGTCTTGCCGTGGGCGCGCAGACGGTGCACCAATTCGGTGAAGTCCCCATCGCCAGAGACCAGCAACACATGGGTGAACGAGTCGTTCTCGTTGTAGAGCAGGTCCATGGCGTCTAGCACGATGCGAATGTCGGCGGCGTTCTTGCCGCGCTTGCTGTTGACATGGATCAGTTCGACGCCCATGCCAAGCAGTTGGCGTTGTTTGTGGGCGGCTTCAGCCCAGTCGGCGTAGGCGCGGCGGACGATGACGCGCCCCATTTGGGCGGCGTGGTTGAAGATGCGGGTCCAATCCACATCGATGCTCTTCCCGAAGGCTTCTTCGACGCTGATCTCTATATTGTCATAATCGATAAAAACGGCTACTTGTGAATCCTGTCCCATTGAAACTCCAAATCTTTTTCTTCACCGCCGCAGGGTTTGGGCGGGAAAAATTTACAAAAGTATAGCATAGGCACTTAAAACTGTGGCAAAATAAGATATGCCGATGGAATTGACCACGCTCAGCCAGTCTTCTTTGCAAGACTATTCAGATTGCCCGCGCCGGTTCGAACTGCGCTACCTGCAGCGCCTGGCCTACCCGGCGCTCGAGAGCGAGCCCGCGCTGGAGAACGAGAAGCACCAGCGCGAAGGCGAGTATTTTCACCGCCTGGCCCAACAGGCTTTCATTGGCCTGCCTTTGGAGCATATCGCAAAATTGGCGAACAGCGAAAATTTGCAACGATGGTGGGATAATTTTTCAAACGCGCC
>DAOQBX010000192.1:0-4363 GCA_035340155.1 Anaerolineales bacterium
GGGGACAGGCTGAAGGTCGATGTGATCGCAGGGGAACCGGAAGGAGATCCCGGCGCGGTGGCGTTCAATGCCGTCCAGGCTGGAGTTGCTCGCAGCGTGGATATCGTCATGATCGATACTGCCGGACGCCTGCACACTCGTTTTAACTTGATGGAAGAACTAAAGAAGGTCAACCGTGTGGTGGGCAAGGCGCTGCCTGGCGCGCCACACGCAGTATGGCTTGTGCTGGATGCGACCACGGGGCAGAATGCTTTGCAGCAGGCCCGCTCGTTCAAGGATGCGGTCCAGGTGACCGGGGTAATTCTGTCCAAACTGGATTCTTCAGCACGAGGCGGCATGGCCTTCGCTATTCAGCGCGAGTTGGGACTTCCGATCTTGTTCGCCGGCCTGGGTGAAAAACCCGAAGACCTGACGCCGTTTGACCCTGACGCTTTTGTAGATGGAATCTTGAGCAATAACTAGGAGACGATATGCAAGACTTGCTCGAACGTTTGAACAAAGCCAATGAACTAACCCAGCAACTCCTGGTGCGTCTTTGACCTGGCGGGGAAACAAGAAAAACTCTCAGTTCTTGAAATGGAAATAGAAGCCCCGAGCTTTTGGAATGACAATTCCAACGCTCAGCGGGTCATGAAGACCGTCTCCAGTTTGCGAAACGAGACGGAATCCTGGGCATCCATAAATCAGCAGATCCATGATTTGACCGAATTGGTCAAATTGGATGATGACTCATTAAGAGGGGAGTTGGAGTCAGAGGTTGCCCAACTTGAAGCCGATCTTGAGAAGCGTTCTTTTGCCGCGATGCTCTCAGGCCCTTACGATCATGATGATGCCATTCTTGCCATCCATGCCGGGGCGGGCGGGACTGATTCGCAGGATTGGGCCGAAATGCTTCAGCGGATGTTCCTGCGTTGGTCTGAGGGCCATGATTTCTCAACCGAGATCCTCGATATGACCCCCGGCGAAGAAGCGGGAATTAAAAGTGTTACGATCGCAGTGAGCGGACAATATGCCTTTGGGTATCTGCGTTCAGAGAAGGGTGTTCACCGCCTTGTGCGTCTGTCTCCTTTTGATGCTGCGCATCGCAGGCATACCTCCTTTGCACTGGTGGAGGTTTTGCCGCAGGTCTCCATGGATGAAGCTGACGTGGAGATCAACCCGGGCGATATCAAGATGGATGTATTCCGTTCCTCGGGCGCGGGCGGGCAAAACGTGCAGAAGAACGCCACTGCCGTGCGCCTGACGCATCTTCCCACAGGGATCGTAGTGACCTGTCAGAACGAGCGCTCGCAGACCCAGAACCGCGAGTTTGCCATGCGTATTTTAAGGGCACGCTTGCTTGAATTGCGAACGGCCGAAAGAGAAGAAGAACGTGCTGTGTTGCGCGGTGAATATACCAAGGCTGAGTGGGGCAGTCAGATCCGCTCTTATGTCTTGCATCCCTACCAGATGGTCAAGGACCACCGTACCGACTTTCAGGTCGGTAACTCCCAATCCGTACTGGATGGCGAACTGGATGGGTTTATGGAAGCCTATCTAAAAAGCGGCGCAGGGAAATAAGCAGAGCGAAGGTGCTTAAATCAAAAGAGCGGGCATATCGCCCGCTCTTTATTATTTTGGCTAACCGCCGGTGGGAACCCGTTTTTCGAGGGTGCTGTTGAGCAGGTGCTCATGTTCCTCGGAATTGGACTTGAGGGATTTGCGATGCAGTTTCTTGCGGCTCTGGGCCTTATCCAAGGCCTGCTGCCAGGCGATCTGCATGGCTGTGTATTCCGGCTCGTTGGAAACCGAGGTTTCCATTTCGTAGGATTCTTCTTCCTTCTTGCCTTTGCGCCGGCCTTTGCCCCTGTGCTCTTCACGCTCGGGACGGGTGGCTTCTTCAATGACCTCAGCCTGAAGCGCTTTCACGCTCAAGCGGATCTGGCGTTTGCGGCGATCGACATCGAGGACTTTCGCTTCGACTTCTTCACCTTCTTTGAGGACTTCGCCCGCGGTCTTGACGTAGCCGTGAGTCAGCTCGCTGACGTGGATGAGGCCGGGGCGTTCGGCGCCGAAATCCACAAACGCGCCATAGGATTCGAGGCGGACGACCTTGCCCTTGACGATCATCTCAGGCTTAAGTTCCTTCCAGTCGTAGGCGAGCGGTTCGATCATGGTGAGTTCGACGCGATCTTTGCGGACGCGTTTAACCCAGACCACCACTTCCTGGCCTTCCTGGACTACATCTTCAACTTTATTTACTGCCTTGTCGCTGAGTTGTGAGATGTGTATGACACCGGGTAAACTCTGTCCGATGTCTACAAGCGCCCCCGCGAGAGTGGTCTTCAAAATTTTGCCGTTCAATTTGGTTTTTGGTTCAAGCGCTACGGCGGGCGCGCTGTCGGGTGTAGTCATAATTTATGCTCCTGCTTTCTGAAATAATGCCGAAAAAAGATTATACCTGTCTGACATAAAACAGTCAATGCGATTTCAGTATGAGATTGACGGGCAGCGGTCCCATTCTCGATCACTTCAAATGCACTTGCCGTTTCGGAAGTAGCTGTGTATAATCCGCGAACCAAAAGCGAAGATGGGAACGAGTAAACTCGTCGAAACGGGCAGCGAGTCCGAGGTCTGGTGTGAAGCGGATACGCGTAGACGGTTGAAAATCCTCCCGGAGTTGCGATCAGAAATCAATGGTTATCATTGAAAGTAAGTGAGCCGAGATTGTTCCTCGTTATCGGAGCAGGGCGATGACCGTCGCCCGTTGAGCGTTCATCTTCGGATGAAAACCAGAGTGGTACCGCGTGAGCCTTGCTCTCGTCTCTGTATGAGATGAGAGTTTTTTATTTAATTTCTTGTCACTGTGAAGAGGCCAATTTACGTTCCGCGCCCGCAGCGACATCAAGGAGACAGAATGTTCAAAGCAGTAACCCCGAAACTCGATGCGCCTGCACTGGAAGAGAACGTCCTTGCGATGTGGCAAAAGCAGGGTATCTTCAAGAAGACCATCGAGCAGCGCGAAGGCAAACCCGAATATGTTTTCTATGAAGGCCCGCCGACCGCGAACGGACGCCCCGGCGTACACCATGTGCTGGCGCGCGCCTTCAAGGATATGTTCCCGCGGTACAAGATCATGCGCGGGTATCACGTCTCGCGCCGCGGCGGGTGGGACACCCACGGCCTGCCGGTGGAGATCGAGGTGGAGAAACAACTCGGCTTCACCAATAAACAGCAGATCGAGGAATACGGCATCGACAAGTTCAACGAACTCTGCCGAAATTCCGTGTTCACGTACATCCAGGATTGGGAAAAACTCACCGAGCGCATCGCGTTCTGGGTGGACCTTGAAACGGCCTATGTGACCTATACCAACGACTTTATCGAGTCGGTCTGGTGGATCTTGAAGAACTTCTGGGAGAAGGACCTGCTCTTCAAGGGCTACAAGATCGTGCCGTATTGCCCGCGCTGTGGAACGCCGCTCTCGGACCATGAAGTGGCGCTTGGCTACGACGATGCGACCGACCCTTCGGTCTTTGTGCGCTTCCCGCTGGTGGACAAGCCCGATACCTCGCTGCTGGTGTGGACGACCACACCCTGGACGCTGCCTTCCAATGTGGCGGTGGCGGCGCACCCCGAAGTGGATTATGTGACCGTGGAGCGCGATAACAACGGCACGAAGGAAAAACTCATCCTCGCGAAGAATTTGGTGGAGAAGGTCTTCCGCGGCGAAGAGGTGAAGGTGCTGGAGACCTTCAAGGGCAAGAAGTTGAAGGGCACGAAATACCAGCCGCTGTACACCTTCCTGCCGGTGGACAAGCCCGCTTATTACGTGATCCTTGCGGATTATGTGACCATCGAAGACGGCACCGGTCTGGTGCACACGGCCCCGGCCTTCGGGCAGGAGGATATGGAATCGGGCAAACTGTATGACCTGCCGATCCTGCTGACGGTGCAGCCGGACGGCGCCTTCATCCCTGAGATCACGCCCTGGCGCGGGATCTTCGTCAAAGACGCCGACCCGCAGATCATTCAGGACCTTGAGACGCGCGGGTTGATGTATCGCGCCGAAAAGTTCACCCATACGTATCCCTTCTGCTGGCGCTGCAAGACGCCGCTGTTGTATTACGCGCGCGAGTCGTGGTACATCCGCACCAGTTCGAAGCGGGACCGGCTGGTGGACCTGAACAAGACCATCAACTGGGTGCCGGAGCACATCCAGAACGGACGCTTCGGCAACTGGCTGGAGAACAACATCGACTGGTCGCTTTCGCGCGAGCGCTATTGGGGCACACCGCTGCCGGTATGGGAGTGTGACGACTGTCACAGCCGCGAGTGTGTCGGCTCGGTGAAGGAACTCTCGGAGAAGACCGGACGCGACCTG
>DAOQBX010000193.1:0-4351 GCA_035340155.1 Anaerolineales bacterium
CCCATGGCCAGGAAGGTCTTGCGCAGGGTCTCGGAGACCATGTCTTCCTTGCGCCCGAGCAGGGCGGGCTGCGGTGTGGCATCGGTTTCGTTCCCGTTCTCGTCACGTTCGGCATGCTGGTCACCGCGTGAGACGCGCGGCAACTGTGTCAATTTGGTCACCCCATCCACCAGCAGTTTGACCGGTTCCCCAAAATCGCGGCGGATAATCGCCAGCGAGATCGGCGTATCCTCGACCGTATCATGCAGGAGCCCGGCAGCCACCACTTCTGCGGGCACCTTCAGGTCCGCGAGGATGGACGCCACTGCCAGACAATGATTGATATACGGTTCGCCGGAATGGCGCTTCTGGTCGCGGTGCGCCTCCTCGGCCACTTGATAGGCGCGCAGGACCAACTCGCGGTCTGCCACGGTATACATTTCAGGAAGTTGTTCGAGGAGTTTATCGAGGGGAGTGGCTGCGGTTGCCGATTTCATTGGACAATTTTACTACGCCGGGATTAAGGAATCATTACCGGGGCGTGACGCTTCATGTCACGCCCCGGCTGGGTTCGGTTTTCTGACGGTTCGTTCTGCGCCGGTTATTCCGGCTTGCTGGTGTTCTGTTCGATATCCACCAGCAGGTACATGCCTTCGACCATGAATTGCAGCACCACCCCCAGGAAGATGGGCAGCAGCCCGACCGCAACATACACCAGCATGAAGATGATGTTGGAAATATCCTGAATGCTGCTGAACTGCGAGAACAGCAGGAAGAGCACGGTCGCAAGCAGGGCCGCGCCTGCGCCGATCAGCACCCATGAGAGGACCTTGGCCCAGGTGGCGAGGGCCAGGATCCGGTCAAAACTATAGACCTTCTGATTTTCGGATTCGGTGGTTTCTTCGTTATATTCGGTCATGCTACTCCTAAAGGGTCTTTAAAAGGGCCTGGCGGCTGTTGCGCAGGCGGTCGGCGATGATCTCGGTGATGCGCCGCATCACCTTGAAACCGGCTTCGGCGTTGGCTTCCATCAAATTCAGGAAGGGCTCCGAAGGGATGATCAACAGGGTCGAGTCTTCGTCACATTCGGCGCTGGAGGTGTAGTGGTACGGAGGCACCACGCCCGACCAGCCGAAACTTTGGTAAGGGGTGGAGACGAACGAGACGGTGACCTTCTCGGGGCGCGAGGTCAGTTTGACGCGCAGGGCAATGCTGCCGTTGAGCAGGAAGTGCAGCTTATCCGCCTTTTCACCTTCGCGGAAAACGATCTCGCCCTGTCTGGCCATGACCTCTGTGCTCATGGCCGCGATCTCCTTGAGCAGCGACTCCGGCAGCCCGTTGAACAGGCTGAATTGTGAAAGGGTTTCCGTACTGATCATAGTGCCTCCGTGATTAGGGGATGGAATGGGTCTTCCTATTTAAGATGATCTCTGATGCTGTCTCGCAGATCGAGCGAATTACCGAGGACCAAACCGAAAACGATGAAGATCAAAGTGGCGAACCCTCCGGCCAGAAGGGCATACGGCGAAACCCACACCATGGGCAGGACGAAAATAACGACCAGCCCCAGCAGCAGCCCATAGAATGGGGACTTGATGATGTGCGGAATATCCTTCCAGGCCTTGGCGAGTGAGAAGGGTTTGCGCATCCGCTTTTCTTTGACGGAGATATCGCGTTGGAATTTGCGTTGTTTAACCAAAGGATCGCGGGCGGAGATCTGCCTGTCACGCAGGCGCTTCAATCTATCCTGTTCCTGATCGGACATATCGGCCTCCTTTGTGTTTATAATTGTACAGGATTTTATTATAGATGTCAGTCACCAATAATGTCACAAGATTTTTGGATGCGCGCAAAGTGAAGTACGCGGCGCACGAACTGCCCGCCGAAAAACTCGGCGCGTTGGGCACAGCCGGGATCCTGGGCCTGCCCGTGGACCAGGTTTACAAGACCATCGTCACCAAACGCGAGAAGGGCAAGCCTGTGCTGGCGGTGATCCCCGGCCCGCGCGTGGTGGACTTGAAATTGCTGGCCGCGTTTCTGGGAGAAAAGAAAATGATCCTGCCGACCGAGCGCGAAGCCGAGCAGCTGACCGGCCTGCAGGCGGGCGGCATTTCTCCGCTGGCGCTCATCAACAAGGGCTTTCAGGTGGTGATCGATTCAGCGGCGCAGGTCTTTGCGGAGATCCACATCTCCGGCGGGCAGCGCGGGCTTAATATCCAGATCGGGGTGCAGGATCTGGCGGCGCTGGTTAATGCAAAGTTCGGCAGCGTCAGCCGCGAGGAATAAAAGGGTCCGGCCATAGGCCGGACTTTTTTTATCCCTGAAACTCTGCCACCTGTTGGCCGTTGACCCAGAGCGTGTACGTGCCGGTGGCGAAACTTCCGAGCGGCATGTTCACATCGAACGGCACGGTCATTTGCGCGCAGATCTGGTTCGGGTCAGCCACCGAGTAGACCTCCACCAGTACCTTGTTGTTTGCATTGGGCGCGGCGACGGAGATCTGGAGGATGTGGCAGGGAGTGGGCAGGTCGCCTGTGAGGTGCAGGGTGAATTGGAGCGGGAAACTTTCGAGGGTGAGTAGGTCGGTGGAATTCAGGAAGGCTTCACCCCGGGTGTAGGCGGCATAGTCTGGGTTGGGGGCATACTGATTCAGCGGAGTCTGAAGCGGAGCATCAGCGCTGTTTGAGTCGCCCGTGTCCGGCGGACTGCTCACCGGTTCATCGGCCGATGAGGCGCAGGCGGTCAGCAACAAAGCGCAGGCCAGCAGGGATGGGAATAATCGTTTCATGGTGTTCTCCTTTTTCCCTGTGACGGAACGACGCCGGAAAAAGTTCCTCAATTAACGACGAAATCGCCGGAGTAGGTCTCGTTGACCCAGACGGTGTAACGCCCCGGCGAAAAGGTACCCAGCAGCACGGTCGCTTCGAACTGCTGGAAGACGTTGTCGCATTGTACTGTGGGGTTGACCAGGCTGTAGGCTTCGATGATGATGCGAAAGGTTTCATCCGGCGGGCGGACTTCGATGCGTAATTCGTTGCAGACACTGGGCATCAGGCCTTGCAGCACCACGGCCACACGCGGCGGTTCCAACTCGGTCCGTTCGATCAGGGTGACGGAGGTGAGCGTGATCTCCGCTTGCTGCTGGCCGGGGTCGCCCGTGACCGGCGCATAGGGATTATCCTCTTGCGTGATGCGATACGGCAGCGCCGAGGTGGGAGTCGCCTCGGCGGTGGGAGCGGGCAGGCAGCCTGCCAGCAGGAGCGCGGCCAGCATGAGTTGGAGCAGGGAATATTTTTTCATGGCTCGTCCTGGAAAATGGTTTGATTATTGTAATGTTGTGATCGATCGAATCAGGATGCTGTGAATTATAATTTAAGGGTAGGGTTTATCCGTTCATCGGTGTGGAAAAGTTCGATCCTGGAGATTTTTTTGGAAGTTGCCATGATGCAGAATCCGGAACTTGAGCCCAGATATAAGGAGGTGGTAACAAAATTTTTGTTTTAACGTTGATGTCCATCGTTTTCTAATTTATACAATTATGGAGAATCAAGCATGAAACGAAATTTCAAATGGTTCAATCTTATTTTTGCGCTGGTGATGGCGCTTTCCCTGATGGGGATGCAGGGCCAGGCCAGTGTATCTGCCCAGACGGAAGGACCGGACCTGGCCGCTTTGCAGGCGGCGTGTCTGGATGGCGGGCGGGGGATCATGGCTCGCGCCGACAGCCAGACCGGTTTCACACAATTCATCGGCACGCGGGCCAATGAGCCGATCCAGTTGAGCGAAGCCATGAAAGCGGGCTCGCCTGAAGATGTTGCGCGCGCCTACCTGGAAGGCTGCGGCGGCCTGTTGGGGTTGAGGGATTCCCGCAGTGAACTGTCCTTGATGCACGCGAAGGCCAGCAATGACGGACAACGCACCACGGTGCGCTTCCAGCAGCAATACAACGGCATTCCGGTGGTGGCCGGTGAGATCTTCGTGCAGTTCAACAGCAGCATGGACATCCTCGCCATCGGCGGTGAGATCCTGCCGGAGATCCGGCTGGACACCAACCCGGCCTTCGATTTCGCCGCTGCCCAGGCCAATGCCATCGCATCGGTGGCGAAGCAATACAATATGAAGGCTTCGTCCCTGCGCGCCAGCGACCCGGTCCTGAAGATCTACAGCCCGGCCCTGCTCGAAGGCTGGAACGGGCCGACCTCGCTGGTCTGGGAAATGCAAGTGACCCAGCCCAATGCCCTGCACCTTGACCAGTATGTGCTGGTGAACGCCCAGCGCGGCAATGTGCTGGTCTCCTTCAACCAGGTGGATTTCGGCCTCGACCTTGCCACCTACGACAATAACAACACCGGCACCCTGCCGCCGCTTGCGG
>DAOQBX010000194.1:0-4288 GCA_035340155.1 Anaerolineales bacterium
CGGCCACAAAGCCAATGCGAAGAATGTTGGTATCGCGGTCTTCCTTGCTGAAACCTAGACCCTTGGAGAGGTGCGTGCGCACGACGTCGCCGTCGAGGATGGCAGTTTCACGTCCGCGTTCGAGCAGCAATGTGGTAAGGACCTGCGTGGTGGCAGATTTACCAGAACCACTCAAGCCGGTGAACCAGATTCCAAAACCTTGCTTGTGGCGCGGGGGGTACATCTCGCGCAGAATTTCAGCCGTCTCAGGGCGGGTGAACCATTCGGGCAGCAACTTGCCTTTGGCAAGATAATCGTCACGCACCTGAGTACCGGAAATGTTGGCAACCTTCGCGCCCTTGGGTACATCTTTTTCTTCCACGTAGCGATCTTCATCGGGAAGATAGACCAGCATTTCGAACGGGACCATCTTGACGCCGAGTTCGGCTTCATACTTGGTCATCAATTCCTGTGCATCGTACGGGCCATAGAATGGTTTGCCGGTCGAGTCATTGCCAGGACCTGCATGATCGCGTCCGACGATAAAATGATTCGCGCCATGGTTGCGGCGAATGATGGCATGCAGCAGCGCTTCCTTCGGCCCTGCCATGCGCATCGCGAGCGGGAGCAGGCTGAGCATGGTGCTTTTCTGATCGTAGTGATTATCCACCAATGCCTTGTAGGTGCGCACACGGGTATAGTGATCCACGTCACCGGGCTTGGTCATGCCGACGACAGGATGAACGATAAGCGAGCCGTTCACCTGGGCGGCGGCGCGTTTGGTCAGTTCTTCGTGAATACGGTGCAGGGGATTGCGGGTCTGGAACGCGACGACATTATCGTGTCCCATCGCTTCAAGCATTTCGCGAACCTGGACCGGGGTGTGGCGCAGGTTCACAAAGTCATAATACTTCGGCAAATTAACGACCTTCATCGGGCCGGAAATGCAGACCTTGCCCCAGCGCCCCATTTCAGAGACCATCGGGTGTTTGGTGTCGGTCGAGCCGTATGCCAGCGCGGCTTCGGTTTCGGCGTCCCAGTGATAGACCTCATTGAGGGTCATCACGGCGATCAAATCAAAGTTCGCATTGCGAAGAGCAAGGTCTTCGCCAACCGTCGGCAGTTCCTTCGGATCGGCCGTCAAGGTGATGGGCAGCGGGAAGAGCGTTCCATCCGCAAGGCGCATTTCCTTGAGTACGCGCTCATAGTCAGCCTTGCCCATGAAGGTAGTAAGAGGTGAGAAACCACCCGTGGCGATCAGTTCAAGGTCGCACAGGTTGCGCATGGTGATCTTGATGGAGGGTAATTTCCCGGCGCGGGAAATAAGTTCCTCGCGCTCGGCGCCCTTCGCCACCAGATCGACCAGTTTTCCACCGTAGGGGGGGATCAGATTTGCTTTTGTCATTGTGATTGTCACTCCGTTTTTTGGTAAAGCAAAGACGTATTGTCCCTGCCAGATTGCACACAAGCGCCAATTATACTCCAAAATTCAGCGAATGAATTTTGGAATTACCGCCTCAAACCGGGGCTTGACCCCGACGCAAACAAGCGAACTTTACTCAAAAAAAGATGCGCCAGATTGGCGCATCTTTTACCCTACAAAGAAACCAGCCTCCCTGCCTGTTGCGACTCATGCACAGAAGCGATGATCCTCTGCACCTGCACTCCATCTTCCAACGTACAGAAAGGTTCAGCCTTGCCCATTACGATATCCACAAAATGCCGGGTTTGCTGCTGGAACATGACATTTCGTTCCCACCCCGCCGGCAGCGGATACATGTCCCAATCCTTTTTCTCTGTCCGATAGATTCGCGCCGCGCCATCAGCAAGATTCCATTTGATCGTTCCGTTCGTACCAATGATGCGGAACTCATGCTCCGGTGGCTGCTGGTTATAGTCAAGGTGCAAGCTCCCCAAGGCACCGCCTTCAAAGCGCAAGCCGATCTTGGATGTATCGTCCGCGGTCACTTCAAGGTCGCTGATCTTATCAGCAAAGCCCCATACTGCCTCAACCCGCTTCCCCACCAACCAGGGCAGGTAATCGAGCGAGTGACATTGTGTAGCCACCACACCGCCACCCATCTCTGCGCGGGCAGCATAACCGGTACGATAATCCTCCCACGGATGCCACGCCGGCAGATATTCGCCAAAATGGACGCTCGCCGAAACTACCCGGCCGATCTCGCTATTTGCGATCAGTTCGCGTGTCTTGACCATGCCCGGGTGAAAGCGAAACTGGAACGCCACCAATACTTTGGAGCCGCTTTTCTGCACGGCTTTTTGCAGCACATCCACACGCTCCATGGAAGCGGCAATGGGCTTTTCCAGTAATATGGTGCAGCCAGCCTCGGCAGCTGGGAGGGCCACATCCAGGTGCAAGGATGTAGGGTTCGAGACGATGACAGCATCCGGCTTGTGTTTTTTCAAGGCCTCTGCGAAATCGGTTTCAACGGGGTACCCCGCCAGTTCATCATCGGGCAAGGTCGCCTTGTGGGTACGGTAAAGAACAATGTCTTTTTCGTCAAGGGCAACAAGGTTGCGCATATGGCGACGCCCCACAGAGCCGAGTCCAGCGATCAGATATTTCATGGTTTCATTTCCTCGCACATCCAGATTTAACAAACAAAGGGCGACCACAAGGGTCGCCCCGAAGATCACCAATTGTTATCTTTCTCATATCCCCACTTAACCAGCACGTCACCAGCGACTTCCTTGAAAAGCGCCTTATCCTTTTCAGTAAAGAGACGCCGCCAGTTCCCGGCCTGCCCCTTCGGAAGGAAGGATGCGATCCCTTCGTTACGATGGGCCTGCCATTCTTCGTCGGGGTTGGAGGACATCTCTTCAAGGATCTGTTTCTCGAGAGTCTTGCTGACCTTTTCCACCCCGAGGAATTTCCACAGGCGCGATATTTCAGCAAAGGGCTGCGAGAGCATATCCTCATAGCGCAGGGAAATATAATCCTCTCCGTATAGACGCGCACTCTCCGAGTCGATCTCGTTGAGATCATCGACCCAGCGTTTGGCAATATTGCGGATGGCCGTCTCGGTAAAGATCGAGCGGCGGCCGTCGCCAAAGGGAGCAGAATCCGCTCTCAGGTCAGAGACGATGCGCTGGTCTTCGGAGGTGAGATACTTCGACTCTTCCACAAAGTTCCGGAAGCGTTCCGAGATCAACACGTCGCGTCCGTCGCGGACAATGTAGATCAATTTCGCATCGGGATACAAAAGATGCGTATCGCGCACGACCTGGCCGTGGATCGTGGAAGAGGGACTTTTATCGCCAACGATGTGTTTTCCTTCGCGCGCAGCATCGCGTTCCATGATGAAGTCTGCCGCAGCCCGAAGAACAAGCGGAGAAAGATCACGGCCCTGATTCCAGCGGTTGGACTTGCGCGCCAGCCATTCCTCGGCCTCGGGTGTATCCACCAACGATTTGAGCATGGGCTTGCGGGTGAAGAAGTGCGCCTGATAATTGCAATGGACCTCACCATGCAGGCGCAACAGGCGCATGAGCAGGGTCGTACCGGAACGGGCATGGCCCATGACGAAGAATTTTTCGCGCTGGAAGAACTGTTTGATCTCCGCCACTTCCTCGGCGGTAATGGCTGGGATGGGGTTACGGGTCTTATTTTTGGGGTCACCCTTGAGCAGGATGCGGGTTGCGGCTTTGAAACGGGAAAACATTATCAGAGAACTCCGATCATCGTTTCCAGTTTAACATGACAAGCCCAACCAGACAAACCAAAATTCCAGTGATGTTGACCCAAGAGATCCTGTCCTTGAAAACAAGGATCGCCACAGGCACGAGGATGAGCGAGGCGACCACGTTGACCAGCACAGCAGCAATACCCAAATTCCAACCGGCGCGATAGGTGAGTAAAAAGCCGAACTCGATCCCCACAATGGCAACCGCCAAGCCAATGCTGGCCCAGTTGAGCTGCTTGAACTCGACGGCTAATCCATCCCTCGCTGGAAAGAAAAGGAAGGTGAAGAGCGTCACTGTGAACGCAACGGCATAGGTCACGAGCAGCGAAACCGTAAAGTTCACGTTCGATGGGGTGCTCTTGGCAACGAAGTGATACAAGGCACTGGAACAGATCGCCAGTGTGATCGAAAAATAAAAAAGGAACATGGAACTCTTAGGGCTCATCGACATCTATTTAAAGCCGACAGACTCTTTGGTGATCTTGATATGGTAAACAGCGGCGGTATCGGTTATGCACATGACAGTATCGCCCGATTTGGCAACAGAGGATTCCTCGCCTGTGATCCAGGCATAACCCCAATAGCACCCAGCCAGAACCTTTTGC
>DAOQBX010000195.1:0-4277 GCA_035340155.1 Anaerolineales bacterium
ATTCTTTCAAGACATGCGGTGTACCCCACGCTTCAGACTCACCGTTCTCTTCATTACCAACTAATAGCAGCGCAACATTCGGATAGGGTGATCCCGCTTTCAGCACGTCTTTCATCCAAACCAAGTAAGTAGCGACAACAGTTTTCATATCCGCTGCGCCGCGCCCGTGCAAGTAGTCGCCTTCGATGCGCGGGATGAATTGAGAATCGTCAGGTTCAGGTTCGACCACGTCAAAGTGACCGGTGAGCAGTATCGGGTCCGGTTTTGAGGCGCCGGGGAAGGTTGCGTACACGGCGGGATATTTCCCGTCAAAGTATTTCACTTCCAAGCCTGCATTACGTAAATAATCATCGATCAACGAGCCTGCACGGTGAACTTCGTCAAGGCGTTCATCCGGGCAGGCGGTAACGGATGGAATACGGATCAATTGTTGGGCAAGGTCGAGGATTTCACTGGTTTTGTTGGGGTAGGAAGATTCGATCATGGCTTGGGTCCTTGGACGGAATTGGATGGGGGCGTTCTGAATCTGTCGCGCAGAGTCGCGGCCGCGCTGCAGATATTCAGCGATCTTCGAAGCGTCCTGGCCAAGGGAGGAGTAATCTGCAGCGATGCGCTCAGAGTCTGCTTTAACCTGCACCTCGCGTTCGAATAAGATTTCCTTTAACAAGTGCAGAGGTACTTCGTCGTTCTCGCCCAACTCCATCTTAAGGCGCGCGCGAATCTTTTCAGAAGTGTTGCGACCTCCCTCCGCCATTACTAATAAAGGATTGAGATCATCCCAGAGATTCAAAGCCTCGGCCAGCGGCTTTACTTCGCCCAGCGCCCACTTTAGAAAGGCGCGGACGGAGACAGGCTTGCCAGTAAGAGGATTCTCGATCTCGGCACGCAGGCCATATTTGGCGGCAAGGTTCTCATTGGCGCGAGCGCGACTGATGTCTTCACGGTCATAGCGGAAGGAACGGGCAAATTTCGAGTCAGAGTAAATGCGCAGCATGAGCAGGTGCTTGAAGGTCAGGTTTGCAATATCAAGGTCCAGACTGTGACCACCCTCATCCACCCGGACTTCGACGCGTCCCATCGGCAGGTTGATACGCGCCATCAGGTTCTGTTTTTCGATTTGCAGGGCCATCTCTTCGGGCGGCGTAGGCTGACCGGCAGCGAACAAGCCCCGAGCGTAGAGTGAAGCGAGTTGGTCACTCGTGGTGGAAATGATCCGCTCGACCGGTTCTGCAAAACTGCGAGCGCGGATGGGAGTCCAGTTATTGTTGCCAAAGCGAACGCCACGGCGTACGAGATCGTAGGAAGTCTGCAAATAATCGTTATATGAACGATAAAGATCAGGGAGATCGATGGAAGAAGGATTGGGAAAAGTGAGGTTGCGGATCGAGTCAAACTCAGTCAGGGCAACCACGGCGCGTCCATTACGGACCTGGGCCTGCAGCGGCGTGGACGCCCCCGTGGCGATGAAAAGAGAAGCAAAAGCACGCAACAACCGTGTGGCGGTGATATAGAACTCGGACTTGAACTCATCCACATGCTGGTCACCGCGCTCGCTGGCCGAAAGGTGCATGAAATCCCACGCGAAGAGCGGGTCGGGCAGTGACATATTGGTATGGATCCCGGTGGTGGCAAGAGTATCGCCGTACAGATCCACACATTTTTCGAGATACCGGCGTTTGGCAAGAGTCCAGTTACCAGGAATGGAATGGTGACCGATATTTGTCAGAAAGAGCAGGTTGCCATGCCAATAATGCAGCCGTTCTCCAAAACTTACGCCCGCGCGATGCAGGGCATTGATAAGCGAAGCCTCCATCAGGCGCGCTTCGTAGATCGCGCCGCGTGGGGTGTAATATGGGCGTGTGGCCCATTCAATCATCCAGTGGAAGACTTCCAACTGGCTAAACTGTTTCTGCCAGGCGGGAAGACATTCAGCCCGGAGATAGTCCACAAAGGAATGCTGGCTGGGCCCCGCGCCGACGGTCAACAGCGGGCGCAGATCTTCATCGAGCAGGTTCCATTCCTGTTCAAAGCCATCAAGCCCACCTTCGGGCTTCTCTTTCATGGCTTGTTCGACGGCAAGGAGATATTTATCGGCAAATTTTTGTTGAGGCATGGTGATTCCTAAGGCGAAGAGATTTGAAGATGAAATAGAAAGAGGAAAGACAAAAGAAACTGAGCGCTTTCATCCTTCCTCTGTATGGATTTACTTCTTCATTCCTTCCAACCCTTCCATCAGACGTTTGAAGGCGCCTTCGGTGCGTTCGGCCGGGGTGGCATACGAAAAGCGCACCCAGTCGCCGCCGAAGGGAGAGAAGAACGCACCAGGGACAATGGCGACACCGTGATTCTCGGCAAGGTACTGGCCCAGCTGTTCGGTATCTGCCCAGCCTTTAGCCTTGATAAAGTCACCGACGTTCATGAAGGCGTAATAGCCTTTGCCAATAATGTGTTGAAGTCCACTTTCGGCGAGGAGTTTTTTGAGCACAATGCGGCTGGCGTTGGTAGGTTCAATGATGGTTTTGGCGGCTTCGGTAAACCCCATTTCATATGCAGCCATCGCCACAGCCAGCGAATAAAACGAAGGCATCACGCTATGCGATGCACGCGCCACAATAAACTTGATGACTGATTCATCTGCGATCAAGTGGCAGTTGCGGATGTTCGAACCCCCAAGCGATTTGGTAATTCCATCAAGGAACATCAAACGCTTGCGTTCTTCGGCGGAGAAGTTCTTGAGGAAGGAATTTAAATCCATTGGCGCTTCATCAGTAACGTAGTGATACATCCAATCGAAAAGCACAAAGGCTACACCTGCTTCCAGTGCGGCTTTGGCCAAAGAGACCTGCTTCTCGACGGCGATGGTCAGACCGGTGGGATTATCAGGATTGGTGATGACAACACCCGCAATCTTGCGTCCTTTGGATTCAGCGAACTTCACGCTTTCGCGGATCGCTTCTTCGGAATAGGCCCAGCCCTGGGCCGGGTCGCCGGGGGCCCAAAGTACATTCGCCCCAACGCCGTAAGGACCCCAGTTATACGAAATCCACGGAACACGCGAGACCATGATCAAATCACCCTGACGGCCGTACCCAAGGGAGAGCATCGCACCATACGCCTTGACGAGGGCATCACGTCCACCCGCAGTTCCGAGCACATTGGCCGGCCCCCAGCCGGAGGATGAGGCGTCCAATTTCCAGTATTGCTCGATAACAGACTTGCGATAAGCGTCAGTGCCGAAGGGCATATCGTAGGCAGTACCATGTTCGAGTTGGAGTTGAAGCGCGCGTTCCAAAATAAATTTGGGTGTCCCCGGTAATGACGCACCCCCATCGCCTTGTGAGGCATCGAAGATCTTTGCGCCGGGATTCTTTTCCTGATAGACTTTCAAGGATTTGTTGATGAGGAACATGCGGGAAGGCGGAATATCCATCATCTGCTTGAGATGATCGCTGACCGGGATGAGATTCTTTTCATCGACAGCAAGGACGGGGGTGGTGTTCGAAATTGACATGGCGATTTCTCCTGTACCCATTCCCGTCGGACCCTCATCATCAAATAAATCTGAAGAGAGAGACCAAAGGCGGGAAGGGATAAAAATAATGCCCCGAGGATTTCGGGGCATTTGGTGTATCTAGTTGGCTTGAACTTTTTGCTGTTCACCTGACAACCACCAATGCCCCGATGCCAAACGAGTGGCACGAGTAGTATTGGTGTTATTGCCGCGCTTATTCAGGTTGAACATTGCGCGCAAGCATACCACCTGCATTTCGTTGCGTCAAGCGGATTTTAAACCTGCGCCCCGTACCCTCCAAGTACGCGAAGTTCAGAACCGTCCGGAGCGCCTGCAAGGATCGGCAGGGCCTCCGAGATCAGGGCACGCACCCGACCATCCTGCAAGGATGCATCGTGAGATTCTTTGTCCGCCCACATCTCAAAGACCCATACTACCGACTCGTCACGCGCATCTTCCATGACGATGTATGTCTTGCAACCAGACATGCCGCCAACGATGTTCGAGGCGCGCAGCAAAATGGAAGCCAAATCGCTGCGCCTGCCGGGCTGGGCAGTGAGTCTTCCGGTCATAGCATATGAGTATTCGGCCATGCGAGTCAGGGCCGAATACTGGTGTAGAGTCCGATCGCGTTGCCGGTGGGATCCTGAAAAATCCCAAACCAGCCCATGCCAGGGATCTCTGTCTTTTCGTAAAGCACCTTCCCACCAAGTTCTGTGGCCTTTTCAAGGTCCTCTTCGATATCGTCGCTGGCAACATACACCAA
>DAOQBX010000196.1:0-4276 GCA_035340155.1 Anaerolineales bacterium
ATGGGCACACGCAGGCAGATGGAAATCCTGGATCGTGTTGCGGAAGGACGAACTGAAAAGGGCGATTTCATTCGCTTGCAGGATATCGGATGGACCATGACAGACGCCAGCCTTTGTGGCTTGGGTCAGACCTCAGCGAGCGCCATCCTTTCGGCTATGAAGTTGTGGCCGGAGATCTTCAAGGACGAAACCGGGGGGAACAAAGAGAAGGCAATGAAAATTTCCAAACCCAAGGCCAGGGCTGGGAAAAAAGCGGCGACCACAAAGCCAGCAAAGAAGGCTGCCATAAAGAAGACCATGAAAAAAGCGGTCAAACCAAAGGCCAAAAAGACCGCGACGAAACCACCCACAACGCGCAAACCAGCGAAGAAACGCTAAAGGTTGAGATATGACCGAGACCATCACATTGATAATTGACGGGCAGGAAGTAACAACCGAAAAGGGGAAGACCCTTCTTGAGGCCGCGCGTGAAGCGGGCAGGGATATTCCGACCATTTGCTATCACAAGGCCACCACATCCAATGCGGTGTGCAGATTGTGCGTGGTCGAAGTTGAGGGACAGAGGGTGCTTCAGCCTGCTTGTATTGTCAAGGCAGGGGCAGGCATGAAGGTCCAGACGCGAAGCGAAAAAGTGGTGCGGGCGCGCCGGACCATTCTGGAGATGCTGTCATCCACCATGGACCTGTCCGATTCCGCTGAGATCCAGACGATGATGTATGACTATGGCGCTTCGTCCAGTCGCTTCCCCGGTGCAGAACGTCGTGACGCGGAAGTTAAAGACGATAACCCCATGTATGTGCGCGATTATTCGAAATGCCTTTTGTGCTGGCGGTGTGTGCAGGTTTGCGCGGAGGACGCGCAATATACGTTTGCGATCAACTTCGAAGGGCGTGGATATGAGACGCAGATCGCCACCTTTTTCGATAAACCGATCCCCGAGACTTCCTGCGTGATGTGCGGCCAGTGCGTGGCGGTGTGCCCGACCGGCGCATTGAAGCCGAAACGCGAATTTTTATTGGAACAGGGTATGAGCCCGAATGAGATTAGCGTTATGAATACGGGCAGAAAGCAGAGAAAGCCGCGATGATCAAATCTGACAGAGTAACCACCACCACTTGCCCCTATTGCGGGGTGGGATGTACGCTGCAATTGCATGTAAAGGACGACTTCATCTACAAAGTAACCAGTCCTTTCGATTCGCCGGTCAATCATGGCAACCTGTGCGTCAAAGGACGTTTTGGATATGACTTTATCTACCATCCCAAGCGAACCACGACCCCATTGGTGCGGCGATATTTATTGGAAGGTAGGCCCAAACCTGTCGGGCGTGAGCAGGTCTTTGCGGTCAGTACACAAGGTAAGCCGATCGCCGATTCCAGGATCTCGAACGATTGGGATTGGGTGGAAACGGATTGGGATACCGCGCTGAATGTTGTGACGGATAACCTTGTGCGCATCTACCAGCGTGACGGCTCGGATGCGATGGCGGTCTATTGCTGCGCCAAAGCCACCAATGAAGACAATTATCTTTTGCAGAAAATGTACCGTGCTCTTTTTCGCACCAACAATGTAGATCACTGTACCCGCCTTTGCCATGCCGGTTCGGTGGTGGCCTTGCAGCAGGCGGTCGGTTCTTCGGCCATGAGCAATACCGCTTCACAGGTCGTTCAGAACGATGTGTTTATCGTGACCGGTTCGAATACTTCCGAAAACCATCCCATCATTGCGCTTCAGATGAAGGAAGCCGTGCAGAAATACGGCGCGAAAATGATCGTCATTGATCCCCGCCGCATCGACCTTGTGGATATGGCGGAGATGTGGCTGCCGCTCAAACCGGGGACGAACGTGGTGGTCTTTTCTGCGATGGCGCATGTGATCGTGAAAGAGGATCTCGTCAACCACGAATTCATCGCCAACCGCACCGAAGGCTATAACGAATTCGTCGAGTCGCTGGAGAAGTTCACGCCAGAATATGCCGAAGAGATCTCCGGCGTGCCTGCTGAAGATATTCGTAAGGCGGCGCGGATGTACGCAAAGGCGAAGAACGGCGCGATCTATTGGGGCATGGGAATTTCACAACTCTCGCATGGTACAGCCTCGGCCATGTCGTTGATCCATCTGGCGTTTATCACCGGGCATATCGGGCGCGACGGTACGGGTCTGAATCCCTTACGCGGACAAAACAACGTACAGGGCGCCAGCGATATGGGCGCAATGCCTTTTCATTATCCCGGTTACATGCGGGTGGACAACCCCGAGAACCGCGCAAAATGGGAAAAAGCCTGGAATATTGAAGCAGGCGGCTTGAGCCTGAAACTCGGCTTGACCACCACGGAAATTCTAAGCCACGCTCATGAGGGCGGTGTCCGTGCTTTATATATCATGGGTGAGAATCCGATGATGTCGGAACCGAACCTCAACGATACACGCAAACACATGCTGGAATTGGAATTCCTCGTCGCCCAGGATATCTTCATCAATGAGAGTGGTTCTTTCGCGGATGTTTTCCTACCCGCAACGCCCTTCGCCGAAAAAGATGGAACCTTTTCCAATACAGATCGGCGAGTACAGCGAGTCCGCGCTGCGCATAAACCCAGCGGACAGGCCCGCCCGGATTGGCAGATCATCTGCGACTTGGCGCTTCGCATCGAATCTAAACTCGGAGTTGCTACCAGCCATTGGGCCTACTCCAACCCGGAAGAGATCCTGCGCGAGATGGGCAGCATTAATTCAGATTACGCAGGTATCACCTACGACCGAATTGATAAAGTTGGGTTGATCTATCCGGTACCGTCTCTTGACCACCCTGGCACGCCGACCCTTTTCAAGGAATCTTTCCCGCGCGGAAAAGGTAAATTCCACATGCTGGATTATGTCCCTGTGCGCGAGCAGGTGGATGATGAATACCCGTTCATTCTCACAACTGGCCGTCTGCTCGAACACTGGCATGGCGGCACGATGACGAGGAATTCCTCGTTGAACGAGATCTACCCTGAAGCGCGGGTGGAAATTCATCCCGCCGACGCTGAGATCCACGGCATTCGAAATGGCGACCCGGTCAGGGTCCAGAGTCGACGCGGTGAAGTAGTGCTCCGTGCTACGGTGACGGAGAAGACCACTATTGGTGTGGTTTTCATCCCCTGGCACTTCCATGAAGCCGCCGCAAACCTGCTCACTAATGATGTGCTTGACCCGCAGGCAAAAATCCCTGAATTCAAAGCCTGCGCAGTACAGGTTTTCCCGGCCAGGAAAAAAGATCTTCCCAACCCGGAGATCGAATTGAACCGCGGACGATATTAGAATAAACGGCCCCGAGAATTTTCTCGGGACCGTTGCTTATTTACGACTTTTTTCCTCTTGCTCTTCTGCGATGAGAGCCTTGATCAGTAACAACGCGGTAGACTTGCGCTTCGGGTTTTGTATCTGGTTAATGTGATGGACGATCTCCTCGACAAACCCTTCTGATTCAGAAACTTCGGGCAGCAAGCCCGCAATCCGGTAGACCCTTTCCACCGGGGTCTTGAATGCCCGGGCGATTGACTCCAAGGTCGCTGGGTGGGGCGTGGATTGCCCATTGAGTAATTTGTTGATCACGGCGCGATTAAGGTCAGCATATCGAGCAAGGTCTGCTTGCGACCATTCCCGTTTGCTCATTTCCTCCAAAAGCCATTCCTTAAATTTGTGATTTTTACCCACAGTGGTCATATTTACACAATTTTGTCACACTTGTCGTTTCTATTGGGAGCGGTGTTGTTGCAATGTCGAAACAACGCTAAATGAAATGAAGATCAACAACCAATGCTTGTGCTCCGCCTGCTTCTTGTTAATTTAGTTGGTGAGGTGGTGAGTTATCGGCTTCCACCCTGTTGGATATTGTTTCAGATTATATACCTGAATCGTAAAACGAGAAGTTAACCAATCTGGAAAAAAATAGTTCCGTACAGTTTGAGGGGGGCAGGCTGCGCGGAACTGACAATATTTTAGCAAAAAAGTTGATGTCCGTCAACAGGTTGTTTCCTTAAAAAAACAGCATCGTTCTGCGGGTATACTTGCCCTGTTCGACCTTTCCTCCACTTTAAACCATGGATAGAAATTACCTCGTCCCCCTCACTGAAATCCGTCGCGAACAGACAGTGGTGAATTCGCGCTTCATTGCCACGCTCGCGCCTGCTTTTTCCATCGATGAAGCCCGATCTTTCATAAAGCGGATTCGTGCTGAGTTCGCGGATGCAAGTCATAACGTCCCTGTCTATATCATAGGCGGCGGAAATACAGT